>JAENWG010000023.1 GCA_016650175.1 Peptostreptococcaceae bacterium
ATGATGAAGAGACCTGAAACTGAATATGGCCTTGCAACGCTTTGCATAGGTGGCGGTATGGGTACTGCTTGCATCATTAAGATGGAAAAATAAGCCATCAAAAATAATAAATAAGTTGACACATTGTGTCGGCTTATTTTTTTGCACAGAATGACCATAAAACTAAAGGTAAAGCATAAAGCATATAGCAGTTAATAAGAATTATAGCTTAGCAGAATCAGGCTGATAGCTAGAATGATTAATACAAAGTAGATATAGAGTTATTTATAATACTAATACACGAAAGAATATTGACAATATCGCTTAATTTGCTGTTATTGACATCCGCTACTTAAAATACTATAATTTGGTATGAAAAACGTGATATGATATAGAAACTTTAATATACCAAGGAGGAAGCTGTTGTGATAATATATACAAACAATATATTGGTTGAAAAAAAATATAAAGAAAAAGTAAAAGTCATATTCGTAGAAGGAAACTATGGACAAGTACTAATAAAAGTAAGAGATCAAGTTCATCTTGGATGTCATATACTTAATCATCCCCTATACGGAAGCGTTAAGCCAAATGAAACTCCGTTCAGGAGCGTTGCAGTTGAAGAGGGCAAAGAACTTGATTTGGAATCAGTAGATATAATTGAGTATGCATTACTAACATATAAGAAATATATGGAAAATGCCGAAAAAATAAAACAGGATAAATATCCAGACGAGATAACGGATGATTTTAGAATGATAGATCTTGATTTATTTTCAAATGCAATGGACGGTATTATAAAAGCCTGAAGGAGAAGTATATGTTTGAAATTAACGGAATGAAAATACCTGATATAGATAATATTATGGTAGTCAGTAAAGATTATAAGATATTATATAATTCAAGATATGATGAACGCTTAAATAAAAACGAACCTTTTTTTAATATGCCCGGAGATACAAACAACGATCTTTTTACGGTATATCCTAATCTGAAGCGAAATAACTGCACAATTGTCAAAGCAATGACAGAAGGTAAAATGGTAAATAAGAAATTTCAAAGATTTCAGGATAAAGATGGAAATCTTTACTGTACACATAATATTACCATACCTTTATACAATGATGGTGCTGTAGTTGGATGTGTAGAGGTGTATAAAAATTTAACTAATAGTGAAAATGCTGATCCTGATTTTATGGATGAAAAAGAGGAAGAAAAGCAGGAAACTGAAGATATTTTAACTGTAAATATGCAGATGAAAAAATGTATAAAGCTTGTTACAACACTTGCGGAAAAAGGTAATCACATATTGATTTATGGAGAGACTGGAACAGGAAAAGAACTATTTGCACAGGCGGCTATCAAAATGTCTGGTGCACCGGAGAATAAAAGAATAGTACAAAACTGTGCTGCAATACCGGAGAACCTAATGGAATCGATATTGTTTGGTGCTAGCAAAGGTGCATATACGGGAGCAGAAAACCACAGAGGACTTTTTGAGGAGGCGGATGGTGGGATTCTGTTTTTAGACGAATTGAATTCACTTCCTTATCATGTTCAGGGAAAACTTCTCAGGGTTTTACAGGATGGAACATTCAGAGCGGTTGGTGGAAACAAGGAAAAAAAGGTGAATGCAAAGGTTGTTGCCACCATAAATATAGACCCGATGAAGGCTATAGAAGAAAAAATACTAAGACCAGATTTGTTTTACAGATTATCGGCTGGACTAGTATATGTACCGCCGCTACGTGACAGAAAAGAAGATATAGAATATCTGAGCAGGCATTTTCTAGAGGAATACACAGGTATTTATGATAAACATATAGCAGGATTTAATAACGCTTTAATGAATATGATGATGAATTATTCATGGGAAGGCAATGTAAGAGAATTAAAACATACTATCGAATCTATGGTTATAGCTGGAAATGAAGGCTACCTAGATATTGAAGAGATGCCTAAATATATACTGGATAAAATTAAAAAGCCTGAAAAAGAGGAAAAAAGCATTCCTGAAGAACACAGTGAAGAAGACAGCATCAAAATGGAATTCAATAGAAATCTTGAAAATGATGATAATGATTTGAAGCATCTGTTAGATTCTGTTGAGTATGATATTATTATAAATACTATTAAGAAGACCGGAGGTAATGTAACCAAGGCGGCAAAAGTTCTGGGGCTTACAAGACAGACAATGAAGTATAAAATTGATAAATATGAAAAACAAAAATGATAAACGCAAAATAATTGGCAAAAGACTAAAATTAGGCGTTATGCCTAAAATCAGGCGTTAATAATGCAAGATAATATTCCCACCTACCACAGTAGTTGTAAATCGCTGTAGTAGGGTGGGATTTTTTTAAAAGGTATAAAAACCATAATAAACTAAGGTGTTTATGCAATGTGCGTTGCTTTTTAACAAAAAATAGACAAGATACATATAAAAATGACAGTAAATAGATGAATAGTGTGTTTTGATATGAAGTCTAAAAAATTTAGAATCATAGGTTTTGCAAATAGTAATAAAAATGGCATGATAGTTGCATATAATATAGGTGATTGTAGAATATAATTAATTGGTTAGAAAGGAGGAATATGAAAATGAGTTTAGAACTTAGAAAAATAAAAATCACAGATGTAAAATTTGATGATAGTAATAAAATAGAAAACGGAATACTATATTTGAATAAAAAAATTATGGAAGAATTAGTGACAGAAGATAAAAGGATTAAGAGCGTATCGTTTGATATTGCAAGACCTGGAGAGTCTGTAAGAATTATTCCGGTTAAGGATGTAGTTGAACCAAGGGCCAAGATAGATGGTGACACCTTCCCGGGTCTTTTTAAAGAAACCATTGAGGAGGCTGGTAACGGAATAACATATGCGTTAAGCGGTGTTGCTGTGACGACTACAGGTCCTATAGTAGGGTTCCAGGAGGGTCTTATTGATATGAGCGGACCTGCAGCTGATTATACTATATTTTCCGAGATAAATCATGTAGTAATGACTATAAAGAAAAATGATAATATAGATGCACATGAACATGAAGAAATGGTTAGGCTTGCAGGAATCAAATTGGCTAAATATATTGCGACTATAGGTTTTGAATATGAGGATTATGAAGCGGAGGTATATGAATGGGAAAGCATAGGAGAAAGATACAATAAGTATCCTGATCTTCCTAAAGTGGCGTATGTATATAATTGTATGAGCCAGGGATTGCTTCATGACACTTACTTTTATGGACGAGATTCAAAACTGATGCTTCCAACACTTATTTCACCGCTTGAAGTGATGGATGGAGCAATAATAAGTGGTAACTGTGTATCGCCAGGTTCAAAGACCACTACTTATCATCATGAAAACAATGCGGTGATTGAATCGCTTATGAGTCGTCATGGTAAGGAAATTAATTTAGTGGGAATAATTTTAAATCCGCTTATGACCACGTTAAAGGAAAAATATAGAAATATTATGCTTACAGTTAGAACTGTAAAGATGCTTGGAGTAGACGGTGTCCTCATTTCTCAGGAAGGATTTGGAAATCCTACTACTGATTTGATGCATATATGCAAAGGCATTGAAAACGAAGGTATAAAAACAGTAATAATTACCAATGAAGATGCAGGTGAAGACGGAATGTCTGAGTCGTTGCCTGATAGTGTTACTGAAGCCGATGCAATAGTAAGCACAGGAAACAGTAATGAAAGTTTCACAATACCTGCAATGGATAAAACCATAGGTGACTTGGAGGCAATAAAACGTATAACTGGAGGTCATGCTGATTCAATTAATGAAGATGGCAGTTTAAAAATAGAAGTACAAATAATTATGGGCAGCCATAATTTACAGGGTAATACTTTTTTAACTGCATATACCAAATAGAAAGGACACTAATATGAAAAAAATACTTTTTTATACTAATCAATTTTTTGGGCAAATTGGTGGAGAAGAATTTGCTTATACAAAGCCCTTAATAAAAGAAGGACCTATCGGAAATGCAAATGCTTTTGCTCCGCATATAAACGGAGGAGAAGTTGTTGCTACTCTGATTTGCGGAGATAACTACTATGTTGAAAACATGGAAGAAGCTAAGGAATTCATTAATGAAAAAATCAAAGAAATACAGCCAGATATACTTATTGCGGGACCGGCATTTAATGCAGGACGTTTCGGAATAGCTTGCGCTGATGTTTGTAAGTTTGTACAGGAAGAATATGGTATACCTGCAGTAACTGGTTTATACTGGGAAAATCCGGCCGTGGAAATGTATAAAGGCTCTTGCTATATCATGCAGGTTGGAAAATCAGCTGCAACAATACGAAAAGCAGTTCCTTTAATTTCAAACTTTGTAAGTAAGCTTATAGCGGGAGAAGAAATAGGTACTCCAAAGCAGGAGCATTTATATCCTAATGGTCAGAGGGTTAATATAATTTCTGATACTAATGGTGCAGAACGTGCTGTTGAGATGCTGATAAAAAAACTAAAAGGTGAAGAGTATGAAACAGAGCTTGAACTTTCGGAATACGAAAAAGTAGAACCTGCGGCACCTCTTAAAACATTAAAAGGAAAGAAAATCGCACTGTGTACTTCAGGCGGTATAGTTAAATTTGGAAATCCTGACAGAATGCCTGCAGCATCTGCAAAAATATATAATAAATATGATATTGAAGGAAAAGATTCCTTATTAGAAGGTGAGTTTGAATCGGTACATGCTGGATATGACCTTGTATATGCAAATGTAAATCCAAATAGGATAGCACCTTTAAACATACTAAGAGATTTAGAAAGCGAAGGCGAGATTGGAAGTATTTATCCGTATCTTATATCAACTACAGGAAATTCCACATCTGTTGCATATGCAACAGAAATGGGAAAAGGAATAGCTCAGGAATTACTTGAAGCCAAAGTTGACGCTGTATTATTAACAAGTACCTGAGGAACTTGTACACGTTGCGGTGCAACGATAGTTAAACAAATTGAAAAGGCTGGAATACCAGCTGTTCATGTATGTACAGTAACTCCTATTTCGGAAACGGTCGGAGCGGCTAGAATTTCTGGTGCAGAAGCAATCCCGTATCCTACAGGTAATCCTAATATATCTGAGGAAAAGGAAATTGTAAGACAAAGAGAAATTGTGACAAATGCTTTAAATTTACTATTAAAGTAAATTTAATTAATAAATCAGCATATTTTTGCTAGAAAGGAGTGTATTATGGCATTACTTGATGGAAAAAAGGCAATAATAATCGGTGACAGAGATGGAATTCCGGGAATTGCAATCGAAGAATGCGCAAGAAGCGCAGGAGCTGAAGTAGTATTTTCGTCTACTGAATGCTTTGTTTGAACGGCCGCTGGAGCTATGGACCTAGAAAATCAGAAGAGAGTTAAAGAATTTGCTGAAAAATATGGTAAGGACAAATTAATTGTTTTACTGGGAGCAGCAGAGGGAGAAGCAGCAGGTTTAGCTGCTGAGACAGTAACTCTCGGAGATCCAACCTACGCAGGTCCGTTAGCGGGAGTCCCGTTGGGACTTCAAGTGTACCACATATGTGAACCAGAAGTTAAAGAAGAAATAGATCCCAAAATATATGATGAACAAATTAGTATGATGGAAATGGTACTTGATATTGATGATATCATCGAAGAAATGACTGCGATTAGAGAACAGTTATAATATTTGGCAGGTGCTTGTATAACAGACACCTGCTATTATAAAATTATTGATGAAACGTGGGAGAAGAAATGGAAAAAATCTATGATGTAATTATTGTTGGAGCGGGACCAGCGGGCTTAACTGCTGCTATATATTCGGGGAGAGCAAGACTGTCTACTCTTATTATAGAAAAAGCTAATGACGGTGGCCAGATAGTTCAAACTTCAGAAATAGTTAATTATCCTGGTGGGATAAAAAACGAATCAGGAGTCACCTTGACTGAACGAATGGCATATCAGGCCAAGGCGTTTGGTGCAGAAAAGACATATGATACTGTCAAATCAGTACAACTGTCAGGAGACATAAAAGTTTTAAACGGAGAGCGTGATATTTATAAAGCGAAGACTGTAATTATCGCGGCAGGTGCTTTTCCTGTAGGAATAGGATGCTCCAATGAAAAAGAATTTAACGGAAAAGGAATTTCATACTGTGCAACATGTGATGGAGCTTTTTTCGAAGACTTTGAAATATATGTAGTAGGTGGAGGAGACTCTGCTGTAGAAGAAGCAATATATTTAACTAGGTTTGCCAGGAAGGTTACCATAATACACAGAAGAGATGAATTGAGGGCTGTCAAATCAATTCAGGAAAAAGCCTTTGCAAATGATAAAATAGAATATATGTGGAATTCTAGAGTAATAGAAGTACGAGGCGAAGGAATGCTTCAGTCTATGATAGTTGAAGATACCAAAACTAAGGAAACAAAAGAAATCTTTGCAGATGAAGATGATGGACTTTTCGGATTATTTGTGTTTATAGGATTTAAGCCGCAATCGGAAATATTTGAAGGGAAAATGGAAATTGAAAAAGGATATATTGTCACGGATGAAAATATGAAAACATCGTTGCCTGGAGTTTTTGCTGCGGGAGATATAAGGAAAAAAAGCCTGAGACAGGTTGTTACAGCAACTGGAGACGGAGCTATTGCTGCCGACCAGGCAGTAAAATATATTGATGAACTTAATATTTAGGAGGAAAATATGATTTTATTAGATAAGAAAAATTTTGAAGATGAAGTGCTTAAATCAGAAGGTTTAACATTGGTTGATTTTTTTGGGGATGGCTGTGTACCGTGTGAAGCTTTAATGCCTCATGTGACGAAATTTTCTGAAATGTATGGAGAACAGATAAAGTGTTGCAAATTAAATGTTTCGAAAGCAAGAAGAGTAGCTATTGGACAGCAGGTTTTGGGTTTGCCAACAATAATCATGTATAAAGACGGCGTAAAAGCAGAAGAATTAGTAAAAGAAGATGCTACGCCTGATGCTGTTGAAGCCATGATGAAAAAATACCTTTAAGGAGGCAATATTATGAATCAATATTCGGTAATAAAAGGGGTTGGATATACTTTAGCGATAACTCCTGATATGGTATTACATAATGGTACTACACAGACGGTTGAAAGAGAAAGAAACAATGAATCTGAATATCTGAAGAATATTACTTCACATATCAGAAGTTATGAAGATGCTGTTAATTATATACCTAATCAGATATATATAGGAAATGAAAAACCGGAATTGCTGGATGAAATGGAATTCCCATGGTACGATAAAAAATTCGATGGAAGTGAAAAAGGTAAATTCGGAGATATTATACCTGAAGATGAATTTTATGGATTACTTCAGATATGTGATGTTTTTGAATTGGTGAAGCTTGAAGAAAAATTTTCGTGTGAAGTGAAAGCAAAGATGGAAAAAAGTATTCTAGGAGAAGAAAGAGCTTCTGTACTTGATAAGAATGGAGGCACTTCTGTAGAAAACCTTGAAGAGCTAGTAAAAGAAGAGGCTGCTGCACCGCTTTACTTTGAGGGAAAACTGGTGGGTGCAATTAAGAGAGCACATGAGATAGATGTTAATTTATCAGCACACGTTATGACGGAAAATCTAGTTGCAAAAGCTTCAAGTGTATTATCTATTCTTTATATGCTGAAAAACAACAGTATAGAACCAGCAGAAATTGAATACGTAATTGATTGTTGTGAAGAAGCATGTGGAGATATGAATCAAAGAGGCGGTGGGAATTTTGCTAAGGCAGCTGCCGAAACAGCAGGGTTAAAAAATGCAACCGGTTCAGATACAAGAGGATTTTGTGCTGCTCCAGCGCATGCTATAGTACAGGCGGCATCACTTGTGAGAGCAGGTACATATAAGAGTGTAATAGTAACTGGAGGCGGTTGTTCTGCAAAATTGGGAATGAACGGTAAAGACCATGTGAAAAAAAACATACCAATCCTTGAAGACGCTATTGCGGGATTTGCAGTATTAATTACAGAGAATGATGGGGTAAGTCCCATTATCAGAAATGATGTAGTGGGTAGACATACGGTAGGTACTGGATCTTCGCCGCAGGATGTATTAACAAGTTTAGTAACTAGTCCGCTTGAGTCTGTCGGCTTAACACTTAAAGATGTTGATAAATATGCTCCTGAGTTACAGAACTCGGATATTACAAAACCTGCTGGAGCAGGAGATGTAGCTGCTGCGAACTATAAAATGATAGCGGCACTAGGAGTGAAAAAAGGTCAACTTGACAGAAAAGATATAAATGATTTTGTAATACAGCATGGAATGAAAGGTTGGGCGCCTACGCAAGGCCATATTCCGTCAGGAGTTCCGTATTTAGGATTTGCAAGGGAAGATCTGATGGCAGGCAAAATCAAAAGGATAATGATTATTGGAAAAGGGAGTCTGTTTTTAGGAAGACTGACAAACTTATTTGATGGTATATCCTTCTTAATTGAAAGTAATCCGGGAATAGAAGAAAAGAAAGAAACATATAACGAAACAGAAATAAAAGAGATAATAGCAAATGCTATGCTTAAACTTGCTAATGAAATACTTTCAGAATAAAGAGGTAAAATATGTCAAATATTACTGTAAAAAAGAATATAGCAGATGCATTCATAGATATTGCAGATTTACTGAAAACTGGAAAAAATCTGAAAAAACCGGTAATTGGAATCTTTGCTGAAAACGGGGAACACGGTAAAGAAATATATGAAGAGGCAGTAAAAAGTGCAGAAATAAAAGGGTATAAAGCAATAAATTATGTATGTGATGAAAGTGAAGACATACATAAAATAATGGAAGAAAAACTGGAAAAAGGAGAAATAGATGGTGCAATAACAATGCATTATTCATTTCCTATAGGAGTATCTACTGTTGGCAGAGTTGTAACCCCTGGTGAAGGCAGGAAAATGTTTTTGGCGAATACTACTGGAACCAGTGATACTGAAAGAAATGTCGCTATGGTAAAAAACGCACTGTATGGAATAATTGCAGCGAAGGCATGCGGTATAAGCAATCCGAGTGTTGGTATTGCAAATATCGATGGTGCGCGCCAAACTGAGAGAGCATTAAAAAAACTCGATGAAAATGGTTATAAAATAAATTTTGCGGATTCTGCCAGAGCAGATGGTGGTGTTGTTATGAGAGGAAATGATCTGTTACTTGGAACATCGGATGTTATGGTAATGGATTCGCTTACAGGAAATCTTATTATGAAAATGCTTTCTTCTTTTTCTAGTGGAGGAAGTTATGAGACAACTGGATATGGATACGGACCTGGAATAGGAGAGAATTATAATAAGCTGATTATGATAATTTCTAGAGCATCAGGAGTCCCTGTAGTAGAAGGGGCAATTGAATATGCTA
This sequence comes from Peptostreptococcaceae bacterium, assembly GCA_016650175.1. Classification (GTDB taxonomy): domain Bacteria; phylum Bacillota; class Clostridia; order Peptostreptococcales; family Anaerovoracaceae; genus JAAYHV01. The sequence continues at coordinate 9,352 of JAENWG010000023.1, forward strand.
GTATACTCATACAAAATGAATGGTATTCAGTTGTTTGCAATGAATTGAAATTGGCAAGAAAAGCTGGTCTGAATAATATTATAAAGGATCTAGCCAAAAGCACTATAGAAAAAGAACTTGGTGTAACAGCTCCTACAAAGGAAATTGTAACAGCACAAATACCAGGAATAGAGGTAATGGATTTAGAAAATGCGGTACAAATACTTTGGAAACAGAACATATATGCAGAAAGTGGGATGGGGTGTATTGGACCAATAATAAGAGTTAATGAAGAAAAATTCATAAATGCTAAACAAATACTAGCTGATAAAGGATATATTTCATAGTAGCCTGCAAAAAACGTAATTCTATATATAATAACAACAAAAATGCTGAGACAATTATATAAACTGTCACGCAAGTTTTAAGTAGAACCAATAGCTATATCAAGGTCGGTCATGTTGAAAGAGTAACATGCACCGACTTTTTATATTTATAAGTAGAACTTAAAACCATTGTTGGGGAAAACAACCAATTCTGAACAATTAAATACATATATAGAATAAAACTTCGAGAATTAGCCAATAAATGCCCAAAACACTCTAAAATTGATAAATAAATTGCATAATTTCCGAACTTATATTGACTTTAATATTGTATGTGGTAAATTCTAAGTGTAAGAGAAAGATGGAGGTAACCATGAAAAAAGTAGCAGTTATTATGGGTAGCGATAGTGATCTACCTAAAGTAGAAAAATGCATTAACGAATTAAAATCAATGGATATACCGTGTGAAGTTCACGTCTATTCCGCACATAGAACACCTGACGAAGCGACAGAATTTGCAAAAAATGCCAGAGTGAACGGTTTTGGAGTGATAATATCAGCAGCAGGAAAAGCTGCACATCTAGGAGGTGTATTGGCAGCAAATACTACGCTTCCTGTAATAGGGATACCGATAAAAGCATCTGCCTTAGAAGGCATGGATGCGCTACTATCTACGGTTCAGATGCCACCTGGAATACCAGTAGCTAGCGTAGCTATAGATGGAGCTAAAAATGCCGCAATACTAGCCGCTGAAATTTTAGCAGTAAGCGATGAAAAAATAGAAAAGATAATAGTTGAGAGAAGAGAAAAAGCAAAATTAGAAGTTTTAGAAAAAAATAAAAAAATAGAAGAAATGTTTAATTAGGAGGAAAATCATGGATAAAACAGAACAGTTATACGAAGGAAAAGCAAAAAAGGTTTATGCGACTGATAATGAAGATTTATGCATAGTTTCATATAAAGACGATGCTACAGCATTTAACGGACTGAAAAAAGGAACAATTTTAGGTAAAGGTGCAATTAATAACAGACTAACCAATCACCTTATGAAAATGCTTGAAGATAAGGGGATACCAACTCATTTTGTAGAAGAGTTAAATGACAGAGAAACCGTAGTAAAGAAAGTAAAGATTATTCCTCTAGAAGTTATAATCAGAAATGTAGCGGCTGGTTCTATGGCTAAGAGGTTAGGTGTCGTAGAAGGAACAAAGTTAAAATGTACTGTTATAGAATTTAGCTATAAAGATGATGATCTTGGAGACCCATTAATCAATTCATATCATGCTATGGCGCTTGGGTTTGCTACAGCAGAAGAAATTAATACTATAACTGAAATGGCGTTTAAAATAAATAATATTCTAAAGGCATATTTGGAAAATGTAAATATTGAACTTGTTGACTTTAAACTTGAATTTGGGAAGACTAATGCTGGCGAAATAGTACTTGCAGATGAAATATCTCCGGATACTTGCAGATTCTGGGACACAAGAACTCATGAAAAATTAGATAAAGATAGATTTAGAAGAGATTTGGGAAATGTTGAAGGAGCTTATGAAGAAGTATTTAATAGAGTCATGGGTGAAGGGGCGACTAAATAATGAGTGGATTAAGAGAAGAATGCGGAGTTTTTGGAGTATATGCTAAAGAAAGATACGCTTTAGCACATACTGTATATTATGGTTTATTTTCGCTACAACACAGAGGACAGGAAAGCTGTGGAATAGTTGTAAATGACGACGGAGTTTTATCAGGGTATAAAGATTTGGGTATTGTGAACGATGTGTTTACAAATGAAGTTTTAAATAAACTGAGCGAAGGTGAAATGGCGCTTGGACACGTAAGATATGGTACAACTGGTACAAACGACAGATTAAACGCACAACCGATTACAGTTAATCATATTAAAGGAAGCATGGCGCTTGCTCATAATGGAAACTTGGTTAATTCACATGAACTTAGATCGGCACTTGAATTACAAGGTTCAATTTTTCAAACTACCAGTGACACAGAAGTAATTGCATACCTTATAACAAAAGAAAGACTTACAACTAATTCAATTGAAGATGCTGTAAATTCTGCTATGCATAAAATTAAAGGTGCATATTGTCTTGTTATTATGTCATCTACGAAGCTTATTGCAGCAAGAGATGAACATGGTTTTAGACCGCTTTGCTATGGCGTAAAAGAAGATGGAACATATATAGTAGCGTCTGAAAGTTGTGCGCTAGATGCAGTATCAGCTAAATTTGTCAGAGACATAGAACCTGGCGAAATAGTGGTATTTGATAATGATGGAGTTAGAAGTATAAGAGATCATTGTAAAAAAAATGCTAAATCGCTATGCATATTTGAATATATATATTTTGCTAGACCAGATTCTGTAATAGATGGCGTTAGTGTTCACTCGGCAAGAATAAGAGCTGGCAGATGTTTAGCACAGGATTATCCTGTGGAGGCTGATGTAGTAGTTGGCGTTCCTGATTCGGGACTTGATGCGGCTGTTGGTTATTCTTTGGAATCAGGTATACCGTATGATATAGGGTTTATTAAAAACAAATATATAGGAAGAACTTTTATTGCACCTGGTCAAAAAGCTAGAGAGGACCTGGTTAAAATAAAACTTAACGTTGTTAAAGAAGTGGTAGAAGGTAAAAGGGTAGTATTAGTAGATGATTCTATAGTTAGAGGTACTACTTGTGCTAGAATAGTTAGCTTACTAAAAGAAGCGGGAGCAAAAGAAGTTCACATGAGAGTGTCTGCTCCACCTTTTTTAAATCCTTGCTATTACGGTACTGATATAGATACTAGAGAAAACTTGATAGCAGTAAACCATGAAATTGAAGAAATAAGGAAAATGACTAATGTTGAGTCACTTGGATATATGAAGATAGATAGACTTCCTGAAATTTTAGGAGAAGATAAAGATATGGGATTTTGTAATGCGTGCTTTAGTGGTGATTACCCTACTGAAACACCTGTACAAGTAGCAAAATTTAAATTCGAACAAAGAATTAGCGAAAGGGGATAATATGAAAAGTTTTAGTGAAAGCTATAAAGAAGCTGGAGTAGATATTACAGCAGGATATAAAGCAGTTGAGCTTATGAAAGAACATGTGGCAAAGACTATGGTCTTTGGCAAGACTTCCCAAGTCGGAGGATTTGGCGGATTACTTGAGCCTGATATGAAAGGTATAAACACACCTGTTTTGGTTAGCGGTACAGATGGAGTTGGAACAAAGCTTAAACTTGCATTTTTAATGAATAAGCATGATACAGTAGGAATAGATTGTGTTGCTATGTGTGTTAATGATGTACTTTGCGTCGGAGCAAAACCGCTTTTCTTTTTAGACTATATAGCAGTAGGCAAGAATCATCCTGAAAAGGTTGCCGATATTGTAAAAGGAGTGGCAGAAGGCTGCGTGCAGTCCCAGTGTTGCTTGATTGGCGGAGAAACGGCAGAAATGCCTGGATTTTATGATGAAGAAGAATATGATTTAGCAGGATTTACTGTAGGAATGGTAGACAAATCTAAATTAATTGATATTGAAAACATCGAAGAAGGAGACACAATAATTGCGCTCCCGTCGTCAGGAATACATTCAAACGGTTTTTCTCTTGTAAGAAAAGTCTTTGATGTTGAAAATGCCGACTTAAACAGAAAGCCTGAAATGCTGGGTGGCAAGACTTTAGGAGAAACGCTACTAACGCCTACTAAAATATATGTAAAGCCTATGTCGGCGCTGTTTGACGTGTTAACGCCTCATTCTGTAGCGCATATAACGGGCGGTGGCTTTTATGAAAACATTCCAAGAGCTCTTCCTAAAGGCTTTTCAGCTAGAATAAAAAAGGATGATGTTAGAACTCTGCCAATATTTGATCTTCTAAAATCAGAAGGAAACATACCAGAAAAAGATATGTATAACACATATAACATGGGTGTAGGAATGATAGCAGTTGTCTCTAAAAAAGACGAAGAAATAGCACTAAAAACTCTTAGAGATAATGGTGAAGATGCTTATGTGTTAGGCGAAATAGTAAAAGGAGACGAAGGAGTTATCCTATGGTAAGTAAAGCTAAGGTTGCGGTACTGATTTCCGGAGGAGGGACAAATCTTCAAGCCATAATCGACAGATGGGTAGAAGGAGAACTTCCTCATGTAGACTTAAACTTAGTAATATCAGATAAAAAAGATGCTTACGGTCTTAAAAGAGCAGAAAAAGCGAATATAGAATGCGTAGCTATAACAGAAAACTTTGAAGAGAATCTCCTTAAAGAGCTAGAAGACAGAAGCATTGACATAATAGTCTTAGCAGGCTTTTTAAAAATACTAAGCACAAAAGTTGTAAATAGATATAATAATAGAATCATCAATGTTCATCCGGCCTTAATTCCGTCGTTTTGCGGAAAAGGATATTATGGAATTAAAGTACATAAAGCAGCACTGGAAAAAGGGGTTAAAATTTCAGGAGCTACAGTGCACTTTGTAAATGAGATACCAGACGGTGGTAAGATTATTATGCAAAAGGCGGTAGAAGTAAAAAAAGATGATACGGCCGAAGAATTACAAAAGAGAATAATGGAAGAAGCCGAATGGAAGATATTACCTATGGCTTTGGAACTTATAGCTAAAAACTTAGTGGAGGAGTAATTATGAAGCTTGCAGTAATAGGTGGTGGCGGAAGAGAACACGCTATCATAAAAAAATTAAAAGAATGTAAAAGGGTTGAATATATATATGCACTTCCTGGTAACGGAGGCATTAGCGAAGACGCTACATGTGTAGACATTGGCGCTAAAGAGCTTGATGAAATTGTCGAATTCGCGGTAGAAAAGAAAATTGATTATGTGGTGGTAGCACCAGATGATCCGTTAGTTTTAGGTCTTGTGGACATGCTTGAGGGGAAAGGTATTCCGTGCTTTGGACCTGATAAAGCGGCAGCAATTATAGAAGGAAGTAAAGCTTTTAGTAAAGATCTTATGAAAAAATATAACATTCCGACAGCTGAGTATGAAGTGTTTAATGATATGGACAAGGCTTTGGAATACTTAGAAAGTTGTAAGATTCCAGTTGTTATTAAAGCAGACGGATTAGCTCTTGGTAAAGGAGTAATTATAGCAGAAACTAAAGAAGAGGCAATAAATGCCGTAAAAATGATGATGGCTGAAAAGAAATTTGGAAATAGCGGAAACACAGTAGTAATAGAAGAATTTTTAATAGGTCCTGAGGTGTCAGTTTTATCGTTTACAGATGGTAACGTTGTTATACCTATGGTTTCTTCTATGGATCATAAGAGAGCTTTAGATGGAGACAAAGGACTAAACACAGGTGGAATGGGTACAATTGCGCCAAATCCTTTTTATACTAAAAAAATTGCAGACTACTGCATGGATAAGATATTTGTACCTACTATGGAAGCCATGAAAGCTGAAGGCAGAACCTTTAAAGGCTGTCTATATTTTGGTCTTATGATTACCGATAACGGAGTTAAGGTAATTGAATATAATGCGAGATTTGGAGATCCTGAAACACAAGTGGTATTACCGCTTCTTAAAGGAGACTTATTAGATATAATGGAAGCTACAACTAATGGCACACTAAAAGATGTTGATTTTACATTTGAGGATAAACATGCTTGTTGCGTAGTAGTCGCATCAGGAGGATATCCTGTTGAATATAAAAAAGGTTATGAAGTTAGTTTCCCTGATGATAAGTCAAGAATATTTGTAGCTGGTACTAAGCTGATTAACGGAAAACAGGTAACCTCCGGAGGCAGAGTTTTGGGCGTTACTGAAATAGGTAATACGCTTAAAGAAGCAATCGAGAAGTCATATGAAACAGTCAAGAAAGTTAATTTTACGGATTCATTCTATAGGAAAGATATTGGTAGAAGGGGTATGAAATAATGGTAATACGTATATTTGTAGAAAAAAAAGAAAAATATGCTAATGAAGCTAAAGCAATAAAAGAAGATATCAACAATCTACTTTTAATTGGAGGTCTCAAAAAGCTTAGAATAGTAAATAGATATGATGTGGAAAACATTGATGAAGAGACATTTGAAAAAGCAAAGGTCACGGTTTTTTCGGAGCCTGTAACAGACAACGTTTATTCTGAACTTAAAATGGATTCGGATAAAGTTTTAGCCGTGGAATATCTGCCTGGTCAATTTGACCAAAGAGCTAATTCAGCTGAAGAAAGTATACAGTTTATCTCACAAGGCGAAAAGGCAATTGTAAAAAGCGCTAAAGTATATATGCTTTATGGAAATCTTACAGATACCGATATGACCAAAATAATGAAATTCCTTATTAATCCAGTTGAAGCAAGAGAAGCGACGATGGAAGAACTTGACACTTTAAAAAGTGTATATGAAATTCCTTCTGAAATAGCTACAGTTGAAAATTTTATAAAAATGCCACAAGAAGAATTGACAGAGTATATAAGTGAAAACGGACTTGCTATGGATTTGAATGATTTACTTTTATGTCAGGAATATTTTCTTTCTGAAAAAAGAAATCCTACTTTAACTGAAATCAAAGTTATAGATACATATTGGTCAGATCATTGTAGACATACAACCTTCAATACTACAATAGACTATATAAGATACGAAGATGAAGTAATAGAAAAGACTTTTCAAGATTATTTATATACTAGAAGAGGATTAGGAGTTACTAAACCTATCAGCCTTATGAATATAGTTACTACTGCTGTTAAATCATTAAAAGCAGAAGGAAAACTTGATAAACTGGTTGAATCTGAAGAGATAAATGCATGTACTGTCAATTTTACAGCTATGATAGATGGTAAGGAAGAGGATTGGACACTTCTGTTTAAAAACGAAACACATAATCATCCAACGGAAATTGAACCGTTTGGTGGAGCAGCGACTTGTGTAGGTGGAGCTATTAGAGATCCATTATCAGGACGAAGCTATGTTTATGCTGCAATGCGTGTTACGGGAGCCGGAAATCCGCTTACTTCTGTAGAAGACACATTAGAAGGTAAGTTACCACAAAGAACTATAGTAAAAACTGCAGCTAACGGTTACAGCTCATATGGAAACCAAATAGGGTTGACTACTGGTCTGGTTGATGAAGTATATCACGAAGGTTACGTAGCAAAGAGAATGGAAATAGGTGCGGTAATAGGTGCAGCGCCTACTGAAAATATAGTAAGAATTAGACCGTCTGATGGAGATAAAGTAATACTGCTAGGTGGAAAGACTGGAAGAGATGGATGTGGAGGAGCTACAGGTTCTTCTAAATCACATAAACTGGATTCGCAGGCGAGTTGCGGTGCAGAGGTCCAAAAGGGAAATCCGCCTGAAGAAAGAAAGATTCAAAGATTGTTTAGAAATCCGGAAGCTACAAAGCTTATTAAAAGATGTAATGATTTTGGAGCTGGCGGAGTATCGGTTGCTATTGGTGAGCTTGCCGATGGCTTAGAAATCGAGTTAAACAAAGTACCTAAAAAATATGAAGGACTTGACGGCACTGAGCTTGCTATTAGTGAATCTCAAGAGAGAATGGCGGTAGTTATAGCGAAAGAAAACGTAGAGCACTTTATGAACTTGGCAATAGCCGAGAATTTGGAAAGTACTGTTGTGGCTACGATTACAGAGAAACCATATTTAAAAATGTATTGGAACGAAAAAGCAATCGTTAATATTTCGAGAGAATTTTTAGATACTAACGGAGCTGAAAAACATATTAATGTTGTAATACCTGATGTGCAGTCTTACGACAAAGAGATACCGAAAGATTTTACAAAAGGTATGAAAGATTTAGTTGGAGATTTAAACGTTTGCTCTAAAAGAGGTTTATCAGAAAGATTTGACTCTACTATTGGAGCGGGCTCAGTATTAATGCCATTTGGTGGCAAGAATCAGAGAACTCCTGTGCAAGCTATGATACACAAAATCCCTGATGCGAAAGGTGCGAGCACTACGTGTTCTCTTATGGCATATGGCTTTAATCCGTATATACTTGAAAAAAGTCCTTATCATGGAGCGTATTTGGCTGTAGTAGAAAGCGTATCAAAGCTTATTGCTGCAGGGTCCTCGTATGATGATACTTACCTTACTTTTCAAGAATATTTTGAAAAATTAGGAAACGACAGTTTGGCGTGGGGAAAACCAACAGCTGCAGTGTTAGGTGCATATAGAGCTCAAAAAGAGCTGGGACTAGCAGCTATAGGAGGTAAGGATTCTATGAGTGGAACATTTGAAGATATTCATGTTCCTCCAACACTTGTATCGTTTGCAGTAAGCTTAGATGAAGTCGCTAATATAATTTCACCAGAATTTAAAATAGAAGGTCACGATGTAGTATTAGTTAAACCGGAAATTGGAGAAGATGGTCTTCCTAAGGCTGAATCACTTATAAAGACGTACAAATATGTTAATGAACTAATAAGAAGTAAAAAAGTAGTTGCTTGTTATACACCTACCTACGGCGGTGTGGCTGAAGCTATATATAAGATGGCTATAGGTAATGATGTCGGTTTCGCATTCTCTGAAGATATAAATATAAATGAGCTGTTTGAATATTCCTATGGAAGCTTCATAATCGAGCTAAATGATAATGTAGAAGTGAATTATAAACTGCTTGGTAAGACTAGTTGTAAAAAAACCATAACGTTTAAAGAAGATAAATTGCAACTTAGAACACTTAGCAAGATTTACGAAGAAAAGTTGGAACCGGTTTATACTTTCTGCATAAAAAATGAAGAGAAGGTTGAAAAAATATCATACACAGCAACGGATGTTAAGAAAAAGAGCAATCTTATTGTAAGCGGAAGACCAAAAGTATTAATTCCTGTGTTCCCTGGAACAAATTGTGAATATGACACGGCAAAAGCCTTTGAAAAAGCAGGAGCTGAAGCTGAAGTCTTTGTAATAAATAATCTGAACGGAGATAGACTTAAAGCTTCTTTAGAAAAATTTGCTGAGCAAACAAAACAGTCTCAGATGATATTTATTCCTGGTGGATTTTCAGGTGGAGATGAGCCAGATGGATCGGGTAAATTCATCACAGCATTTTTCAGGAATGATGAAGTAAAAATGGAAGTTGAGAATCTGTTAAATAACAGAGACGGACTTATGGCTGGAATTTGTAATGGTTTTCAGGCGCTTGTTAAATTAGGTCTTGTGCCATACGGCAAAATAATCGATATTGATGAAAATTGTCCTACTTTAACCTTTAATGAAATAGGAAGACATCAGTCAAAGCTTGTACGTACAAGAATAAGCTCAAACAAATCGCCTTGGCTTAGGAATACTGAAGTTGGAGATATATATACTGTCCCTGTTTCTCATGGAGAAGGCAGATTTATTGCTGATGGTAAAACCTTAGATAATATGATAAAATATGGACAAGTAATTACCCAGTATGTTGATTTTGAAGGAAATCCTACTATGGATATTCAATTTAATCCTAATGGATCTGTTATGGCAGTTGAGGGGATTACATCTCCGGATGGTAGAGTTCTTGGAAAAATGGGACATTCAGAAAGAATTGGAAATGGACTGTACAAAAACGTACCTGGGGAATATGACATGAAAATATTTGAAGCAGCTGTAAAATACTTCAAGTAATTAAAGACAGGAGGCGTTATGGGATTTGATATCAACAGCCCTTTTCTATTTTTCTTAGTGGCAGTGATACTTTGTCTTGTTCTTACTCAATCAATATATTTTATGATTAGAGCGTGGAAACAAGCAAAAGAACTTGGAATTGATACAAATAAGTTAAAAGGTGTAGTCAGGACAAGTATAGTATTTACTTTAGTACCGGCATTTTCGATACTTATAGGTGTTATAGCTTTATCTAAAAAATTGGGGTTACCTTTACCTTGGCTCAGACTTTCGGTAGTAGGCGCTATAACCTATGAAACTCCAGCGGCTGAAGCAGCTTCTCAAGCAGTAGGTACCAGCATGAAAGATGTAGCGACTTCATTGACAGCTGTGCAGTATTCTACTATAGCTTGGATAATGACGTTAGGTATAATGGCAGGAGTAATACTTACACCTATTCTTTGCAAAAGATTACTAGGTGGTGTTAGTAAGTTTAAAGATAGAGATAATAAATGGGGAGATATTTTAATGTCTGCGCTTTTCGTTGGGATGATTTCGGCTTTCTTGGGAATGATATTTGGTCATGTACAAGAAGGTTTAGAAGGATGGATTCCGGTATTTGTTATGGGAGTTTCGGCAGCGACTATGTTACTTTGCGCGTTTTGCATAAAGAAGTTAGGATGGAAATGGATGCAGGATTATGCTTTACCTATATCTATGATAGCCTCTATGATTTTGGCTATTCCAATTACTAATGCTGTTATGCAAATGGTTTAATAGGAGGTAACATTATGACAGGATATGAAGCATATATAGAAAAAACACATAGATTAGGTAAATTATGGACTTGGGGAATGGGTTTAGTACTCCTTATGTTTCCAATAATAATCAGCATTCACTATAACGCGTGGCCAGAAGGAGAACCCTTCTTAAAAGGACTACTTAGCATAGGTCCTATGTACTGGGCAGTAGGAACAATAGAAGTATTAACATACATTCCAATGCTAGGTGCAGGCGGTAGTTATCTTGGATTTATTACAGGAAGTCTTACAATGCTAAAAGTTCCTTGTACAATGGCAGCATTTACAAACGCAGATGTAAAGTCAGGAACACCTGAAGGCGAAGTAGTTGCTACTATTGCTATAGCTGTATCTAGTATTACTACAATAGTAATAATATTTATAGGAGTGTTGTTAATAACACCGCTTACTCCGATATTAGATAGTCCCACCTTAGAACCTGCGTTTACACAGATACTACCGGCATTGTTCGGAGGACTTGGTGTAGCTATAATATCGCAGAATCCAAAAGTTTCGATAGCTCCAGTTACAGCGATGCTTATACTGTTTATATCAGTACCATCCCTTGCACCAAGCGGAGCAATATTCGTACCAGTTGCTGCACTTATTGCTATTGGAGCTGCTAGAATTATGTATAAAAAGGGTTGGTTATAGAAATAAGTTTAACGCCCTAAAAATAGAGAAAAGTTAGAGAGTTGAAGTCTTGACAACCATTAGGTTTTGGGTTAGAATAGCGCTATAGTATGTGCTGTTGTAGCTCAGTCGGTAGAGCACTTCCTTGGTAAGGAAGAGGTTCGGCAGTTCAATTCTGCTCAACAGCTCCATATGTAATAAACTGAAAAAACTATTTAGGAGGAAAAAAATGGCTAAAAAACATTACGAAAGAACAAAACCGCATATTAATATCGGTACAATTGGTCACGTTGATCATGGTAAAACTACATTAACAGCAGCTATCACAATCACTTTACAGAAGAGACTGGGATTAGGAACTGGG
>JAENWG010000046.1 GCA_016650175.1 Peptostreptococcaceae bacterium
GTTAATCAATGTATTTAAGTATTATCTATTGACAAAATTAAAAACAGCTCTATAATATAGAAATATCAATTGGAGGTAGGACATGTCAAGACGCATAAAACTATTTCCGGTACAAATTTTAGCTATTGGATTTGGTTTAATTATACTACTTGGAAGTATTCTCCTCACACTGCCTATATGCAGTAACAACGGTGAAGGGATTCCTTTTATTAATGGGCTTTTTACTTCAACATCCGCTACCTGTGTAACCGGACTAGCAGTTTACGATACATATACACAATTTAATTTTCTTGGTCAGCTAATAATAGCAATTTTAATTCAAATTGGCGGATTAGGGTTTATGGGGATTGCCATGACCTTTTCGTTCCTCGCACGCAGGAAAATAACAATTTTTCAAAGATCATTGCTTATGAATTCTATTGGAGCTAACCATATGGGTGGTGTTGTAAAAACCATAAGAAGAATGTTATTTGGAACTGTAATATTTGAAGGAATTGGAGCAATAATCATAGCCACGAGATTTATTCCCACATTAGGATTATGGCAAGGTATCTGGTATGGAATCTTTCATTCCGTTTCAGCCTTTTGCAATGCCGGATTTGATCTTATGGGAATGTTTAAACCCGGAAGTTCTCTTATGCAATTTGCAGATGATCCTTTGCTCGAGATAACAATAATGGTACTCATTATTAGTGGTGGAATAGGATTCATTGTATGGGGTGATATTGCAGATTGTAAGTGGCATTTTAAAAAATATAATCTTCATTCAAAAATAATGATTTCATTTACGTTTGCATTGATTCTGTTCGGTGCTATTCTATTTATGCTTCTTGAATGGAACAACAGCTTTAGTGATATGGCTATATCTGAAAAGATATTGAATTCTTTCTTTGCGGCCATAACGCCTAGAACAGCTGGCTTCGCATCAGTTGATTATGCTACCATGACCAATGCTGGCAGATTCTTGACGATGACACTAATGTTTGTTGGTGCAGGTCCTGGTTCTACCGGTGGCGGTATAAAAGTCGCAACATTTGTTACACTACTTCTTTCAATATACGCTTACGCTAAACATCATAACGATTTAAGTATATACAAAAGAAGACTGCAATCAGATGCATCGAGAACAGCTTTTTCAATTATTTCATCATATGTTGCAATGATATTACTTTGTACATTTTGTCTTATTGTAGCAAATCCTGGATTCACATCAGAAAGTTGTCTGTTTGAATCCATCTCAGCCATAGGCACTGTAGGACTTTCTATGGGTATAACTCCAACCCTTGGAGTATTCTCTAAGTTTTGTCTCATTGTGCTAATGTACTGCGGCAGATTAGGGAGTATTACTGTTGCAATGGCAATTGTCAGAAGAAAAGTAATTCCTAGAATCAGTTATACTGAAGCTAGAATAACAATAGGTTAAGGAGAAAAATATTATGCGTTCACTATTAATAATCGGCCTCGGACGTTTCGGTCGCCATCTAACAACAAGTTTGTCAGAACTTGGCAATGAACTAATGGTAATCGATAAAGACGAGTTTGTCGTAAACAAAATGACATCCTTGGTTGCCTCTGCTCAAATTGGTGATTGTACCGATAGAGACGTACTAAAGGATATTGGAGTTTCAAACTTTGAGATTTGTTTCGTTTGTATAAGCAACGACTTAGAATCGTCTATGGTTATCACAACACTGCTTAAGGATCTTGGTGCAAAAAAAGTAGTAACAAAAGTAAATCAAGATTTGCATGCTAAATTTCTAATTACAAACGGTGCAGATGAAGTTATATATCCAGAACGTGACATGGCTCGAAGAGCTGCGATGAAGTATAGCACCCTGAATGCTTTTGATTACTTAGAGTTAAACAGCAACTACGGTATATTTGAAATATCACCCCCAACGTCTTGGATTGGTCGTACATCGGCAGAAATCAATATACGTAAAAGATATCACGTAAATGTAATCGCATACAAAGATGAAAACCAAATAAACCCTCTTGATCGAGAGGTTTATACATTCAAGCCCGAGCAGCATCTTATTGTAGCAGGAGACATGAAAAGTTTTAACAGTCTAATATCTAAAAAGTTACAAAAATAAAGAGATTCACAAAAAACAGCAAACCCCTTTAGGATTTCCTAAAGGGGTAAATTTATTCAAATTTTATCGTTCCATGTGGTCTACAAGTCAATCATAATAGATTCTGTTAACATATTCAACTTCGTTTACAATTATAGTTGTAACTTCTCTAATAGGCCCCAAGGAAGATTCGCATAAACCATACTACCCAATCGTCAGATACGGTTCATCACATCCAATTCTTATAATATTTGCATCATATAATCATCTTTTTTATCAGGTTACCCATATAAAAATCAGTTTAATTAAATCGACTGGTTGTATATAGTTTTAATCATTCTTGCATTTCCAAATTGCCATTGGATGTACTTTTACTCTTTCGACTATTTCTCTATCTGTAAATAATAACTCAGGCTTATATTGTTTGTTCTCAAAAGCAATCATATACTCTTTTTCTTCATCTGTTAAATTCATCAAGTCTTCAATATACTTTTTTGCTTTTGTCTTTCGCGTTTCCAAATCAAAATTGTCTTTTCTTTTAAGTACAGGAAACAAATCTCTCCTTATTTTATTAAATGTCAATTGATCGATTGCAGAAGTATCAAACTCCATGTTTATGGTTTTCTGTGATATTGTATTGTAGAAAATAATACATTTACGAAAAATCACTTTTTCGGATTCGTCAAACAAACCATAGTATTCCATGTTATTAAAATCATATAGGTCTCTTGATGCTGCTCTACTCATCAGTGCATTCGTTTTTGCTGCAAATATTTCCATAGGATTAAGCACTAATACTTTAAGTTGCTCCTCAAATATGTTACTCAATACAACTCTTTCTACTGGTTCAAATATGTGTGCACGCAAAGAATAATTAATTTCTATTTTCAATATATCTTTATTACCACCACCGTTAAAATATTGAAAATATAAGGCATCTAAACTGAAACTATACCTTGAAGATGGCAGTAAAATATATCCTTCGCCTTTCATATATTCTTTAATAATGCCAGTAATATTATTCCTCGCATCTTGCATTTTCTCAAGTGTATCATTTGGGATGTAATCCAAATCTATATCTACCGACAATCTCGGCAAATCAAATATCGTCATGTTTATAGCAATGCCACCTTTTAGAACTAAATGCTGGCTTAAATAGTCATTAAGATTAATAAACTTTAACACTTCTTTTAATCTTAATACCTTCTCAAAAGTGTCTCTCATGAATCCATTTTCCTGTGCTACAAGGCTAAGTTGAGCTTTATTATATTCTATCATTTATAATATCCCCTCCGTTTTTTAAATCAAACATCCCTTTAGGAATAAGTAGTTTCCACTCTTTTATGTAAATATTCTCATGGCTATCAGCTGACAAATATGCTTTATTCTTCCCAAAGTGAAATTTACATATATCAAAAAACCTTTCCGATAACTGCAATTGATCTTTATATTGATACAGCATAAATCCAACCTTTTGGTAAAGAGATTTATTATTATATGTTTTAAGATATTTTAGCACTTTGTCTTCATCTATCCCTGTCATTAATGATATAGCAGAATCAACTTCTTCCATACCAGATATTTTATCAATATATTTGATACTATCCACAATTGTTCTTTCCTTATTAGTAATTCTTACCCCGCCACTAAATTCTATTTTTTCTATACCTAGGGAAATTTTATCAGGCACATAGGTATATGTGTATCCATCATATATAAAAGTATTAAATTTGGTTTCTGAAGAAACATATACTTCATAAAATACTTGATCTATTACACCATAATATTCCATTGCGGTATGATATGAAACACATGCTGTTTTTGTTATGGAACTTGCGATTTGAAAACGATTTGCTAAAGGTGCCATAGATTCTCCGCTGATGCAAGTATACAAATTATTCCTTATTCTTTGCACTCGATTCCTTCTTATGAGACGTTTCAATGCTGAACGTCCACTTTCTTCATTATCATAATATTTTTTTACAGTATCCATCGAAAACACAGGATATTGCATTAATTCAAAATATAAGTCCATTTCCCTCAATCCTCCTTAAAACAGGTTATCAGTGAACCATCTTAAGCTTCTTTTTAACCATTATAGCATTTAATCCTCTTCATAGCAAGCCATTTTCCCGAATTGCTTCTTGTTTTGGTTTATATATAACCTATTCAGAGTAATTTTTTAACCATTGGTAATTGTACTGATAGAGACGTACTAAAGGATATTGGAGTTTCAAGTTTTGAGATATGTTTTGTTTGCATAAGCAACGACTTAGAATCGCCTATGGTTATAACAACACTGCTTAAGGATCTAGGTGCAAAAAAAGTAGTTACAAAATTAAATCAAGATTTGCATGCTAAATTTCTAATTACAAACGGTGCAGATGAAGTTATATATCCAGAACGTGACATGGCTCGAAGAACTGCGATGAAGTATAGCACCCTGAATGCTTTTGATTACTTAGAGTTAAACAGCAACTACGGTATATTTGAAATATCACCCCCAACGTCTTGGATTGGTCGTACATCGGCAGAAATCAATATACTTAAAAGATATCACGTAAATGTAATCGCATACAAAGATGAAAACCAAATAAACCCTCTTGACCGAGAGGTTTATACTTTCAAGCCCGAGCAGCATCTTATTGTAGCAGGAGACATGAAAAGTTTTAACAGTCTAATATCTAAAAAGTTACAAAAATAAAGAGCTTCACAAATAAACAAAAACTAAAAAATGTTGGAATAACCATTTAACTAGTTATCCCAACATTTATTATATAACCTAATTCTCTATAGTTCTTTATAAACCTCAACGCAATTTTTTCCATTGTTTTTTGCTTGATAAAGCGCAGTATCTGCTTTTTTTAAAACCTCTTTTATAGACATTTCATTGCTTTTGCTGAAATAAACTCCAATACTGATTGTAATATTAACCGTAGAATGAAAAGAACTATCATTCACCTCATCTATAATTTTTTCGGCTTTTAACTTTGCAGTCTCTACATCGGCAACGTCTTTCAACAATATAAAAAATTCATCGCCTCCAAATCGACACAAAATATCATTTGTCCTACAGGTATCTCTCATAATTGAACTGATTACATTAATTAATTGATCACCCAGCACATGTCCATAAGTATCATTAATTTGTTTAAAATCGTCAATATCCAAGAACAAAACTGCAAAATGTTCTTGAGGAATCATTTCCTGTAAATATCGCTCTGCCACATTCAACCCCGCCGATTTATTTAGCAATTTAGTCAATCCATCTTGCTGGCTTAGTTTATAGTATTTTCCTTCTATCCGATCGCTCTGCAGTCTAAACTGTGTCATAATAATTATACAAACAACTGAGAATATTGAAGCTGTAATGGCTTCAAATAATTCGTGAGGCCAAATTTCCGGAGATTTGAATTTTATCGTTAAAACACAAAACACAATAACACTTGTAAAAGTCATCAACAAATGACTTCGAATTGGAAGAATAAAAAATACAGACCCCATTAACAAAAATAAACTGTAATATATTGATATGTCATCCGGATGAGGAAATATGCTTAGAATAATAACTTCCGACATCACAACAATATACATTATCATAGTTAGCGTCATAACATGTTTTGTGTTTCTGTTAGTATCTCTAATAAATTTTTTTGTGACCATAAATAATATTAACATTACCGGAATGAATAAAGCGTATAAAAAAGAAATGCTCCATTGCTTGAAAAAAATGTTCGTTATACTAAAATACACGCCATAAACAATTATACAAGCACTGCTGATGGTACACATTAATTCCAGGTTTCTTATAGCTATTTCTTCTCTATATTCAGAAAAATATCTATGCTGATTCTTAAATATTTCATTTATGCTTTTAATTACATTTGACATTCAGTACCACCCTTAGCTTTGATTTGCTAATTATATCATACCGATTTTAGAAATACAATTTGAAAGCTTTTATACTCAAAACGTGATTACATCATTAATAAATCGTAACTACTTTGGTTTTTTTAATTCGTGCCACTACTTATGATGGTTCCAATTCATTTTTAAATATATCTTCTTCTTTAATTTCATTGGGTAATTTGGCGCTATTTTATTAGGTAATTTGGCGATTAACATCACTCAATAGTTCATGTTAATTCAAATTTAATAAAATACCCTTTAGGCATAAGAAATTTCCATTCTTTTATGTAAATGTTCTCATGACTGTCAGCTGACAAATATGCTTTATTTTCCCCAAAGTAAAATTTGCATATTTCAAAACACTTCTCGATAAAATATACCACAAAGACAAACTCTGACGGCTACTATTAACATGGCTTCTTTTTATTATTCTTCATTCAAGTATTTTGCCACTTCCAAAACATTTTCTGCAACAACATCAAAGTTCAAATTCTTTGCATATTTATTATCTTTGATATAATTGCCCCACAAATTCCTTAGAGCATTTTCTTTCCTGATTTCAGTGCAAATATCTTTCCACTCTCTTAGCAGTTCCTCAGAATTACGTTTTTTTGAAGTGGATTCTACTGCAAGTTTAAAAAGCGGTTTCCGTATTTTATCCCTTCTTATTTTAAATAAGGTATATAAATCATAATAATCTCTGGCTCTTGTGTTTCCAATATTTCGTCTGATTATGGTCTCATATTTTTCAGCAAGTATGGTTTCTAAAGTATATGCCATAATTGATATCGTTCTATCCTCAAACATCATTTGATATGAATATTCTATTGCTGATGGAGTAATAATATCCCCTGTTGTAATATCAATCTTCATGGGTACATTCATTTTCCCATATATGGCATTGAAGTGAATTCTAAAATTATTGTAAGCATCCTTTTCATGAATTGGTTCGATTTTCTGAAGTTTAAACAGAATTTCATCACCTACATCTATGCTAATTATCTCTTTTACGACGTCTTCGATTGCATCCTCTTCCATTTGTAACCCTCTGATAGTCGTATCCATATCCATAGTTGTTCTCTCAGAAATACCTATCATATCGGATATAAGCAAGCCTCCTTTTAATATAAAATTGTTTTTATATTCTGACTTTGCAAGTCTTTCAAGAACTCTCTCAAATAAAAACATTTGCAGAATTTCTTGTGAATGCAACCCTTTTTTCTTCGATATATTTCTTATTGTACCTTTCAATTGCTCCGGTGTTTTCATGTTATTAACCTCTAACTTAGCACTTCCATATAGTTTCTAATGGCATCTTCTATTCCAAATTCACGGCTATATTTAATAATCTTCCGAGTGTTATATTCACCAACAAAATATTCTTTAATAGCTTGTGCATATATTTGCGTATCCATTTGTTTCTTATCTCTTACTAAATCACAAATACAACGTTCCTTGTTATAAACATAAACCATATTGCCAAGAGATGTCCTGATTTCTTCTATGCCCAACTCCCACAGTTTCTTTTTAACGTAATGGAATCTAACGTCAGGGTTTTCTTTTTTTATTCTTGAACCATTATAACCTTGCGGAACACTTACATCAATTGTGTGAGGTACTCTATCTGACATTTCATGAAGATACAGTGCCGTTCCATATGAATACACAAGTTTCCGACTTCGTGCTTGAAGCAGTTTATACTCGTCTATCATGTTATTATTGACGGTATAAATCCCTTGAGACTCTCTGACAAGC
This sequence comes from Peptostreptococcaceae bacterium, assembly GCA_016650175.1. Classification (GTDB taxonomy): domain Bacteria; phylum Bacillota; class Clostridia; order Peptostreptococcales; family Anaerovoracaceae; genus JAAYHV01. The sequence continues at coordinate 7,740 of JAENWG010000046.1, forward strand.
ATACTTTCATCAACATATTTCTTAAGAGCCGTTCGACCAATTCCCTCATTCTCAACTTGAGCGGTTTTAATAATGCCACCTGATTCTTCTGCTATTTTTTGCAATTTTTCCCATGTTTCATTCATAATTTCGCCCCCTTTTTTTACTTTCGTGCTTTAATTATAGTTTATTAAAGCACGTTTGTAAAGTGTTTTTCTAATTGTATTATACCTAATCTGAGTTAGGATAAATTTAAAATCAACACATTATATGATGTGGTGAATTACTTTTCAATAAAGGCAGGTATTAAAAAAGTTGGGGCACTTTAATCAGCCCCAACTTTTTATACATATCCTTATTAAACAACCGGTATGTTTACATCTATAGTATTTAGTTTCACCATAACCTTAGTAGTCTTTGTCCTTCTAACAGTTTCTTCAGGGTCAGTTCCATAAATAATTAGTCCTAGTTTATGATTACACTTAAAAGTATAATCTGTAGGAATCATATCGAACGAATAAGCATTGTATTCACCATCAACTAATGCTACTTTAGAATAGTTGTTATTAACATTCTGCGCATTAATCCATCCCCTTGAGATGATTCGATATTCAGAAGATTCCTCTTCATACTTAAATTTAACTATATCAGCTGTTTCGGTATTTCTACCCCAAACACGTCCTTTTTCTTTTACCACTTCTTCTTTAAGAGTGATTCTTTTATCTAGTCCATAGTCAACTAGCATTGCACTAAGTATTCCAGTTTCTTTATCTAATGCAGCTTCAAAACTGATTTTTACAGTTCCTGAAATCCTTTTAGTTCCTCCTTCAAATTCAGGAGCTACTACAATCTTAATTTCATGTGGTTTCTCTTCATCCATAGGTAAAATAAGTTCTTCTCGCCAAGCAATATTCCCTTTTATATCAGATTTTTGATCATCTACTTCAAAGTTAGTAATCTCGATATTATCTACAAATTCCTTTATTCCATCCATTGCTACCGGAAATTTGTACATTACATTACCTTCAGGTGGAAATCCGTCCGATTCAATCCAAACATTTTGGTTTAAATTGTTTTGAACTATAACATTTGCAACATCCTCTAAAACACCATTATCCATACCATATAGATGATAGTCTAACCACCTATGCATAATATCTAGCACGTCTGAGGTCTCATGATTATACATATAAATGTGATTCCCTTACTAAATACGTTATAATTAATGCTATACTTTTCCCCCATGCTGCTCAATTTTTTACTTCTATATAATTACAGTACTGTTGAAAGCGCTTCAAAAACTTTATTTGCACCACCTTTGTGTGTATAAACTACTTTATCTTTAAATTCATCTTTAAGTAAAAAATAGTTTGTATGCGAACAATGATCCGTTACTAGTATAACCTTATCGTAATCTTTAGCTTGCATGGATATTTTTTTGTAAGGTTCAAATCCGCCAACAATTTCAACATCATAACCGTTTTTGTTAAATATCCGCTTATATGCATCACTCAAGCTCTTATTTCCTACTATAAGCGCTCTACCTCTTTCAAAATCGATATTTATATCATCTACTGTAAATTGTTCATCCTCAACGAAAATATTTTTGCTATTAGCAATATTTATTTGATAAGTTAAATTACTTATTACTCTATTAAACTCGTCAACAGTAATTAGATCACCTTTATTTAAGGCGAATGTATAATCAACTTCATTAATAAGGACTTTTTCTCCATTCAATTTAGTAATATATGTCTTATCATTTTCTATAGTTACATTACATGTTTCTATATTTTTATATTCGTTAGATAAAGTATAAAATGTCGAATCGTCACAGCTTTCTATGATAATATTATCATTTACAAATATTATCGTTCCTATATCCACTAACACATCTTCCATACTTATAAATAATTCTTTATCATTAAGTATATCCCTTACCACTAATCCATTATCTAACTTATTTAACACTAAATATGCATTATCATTTTGAGCTTTAATTGATTTTTTATAATTATCAACAATAAACGGTATATGTTCATAAGAAGCAATAACTTGATTTTCTTTATTTACACCCGCTATAGTATGTTCTGGCATAGTAAACTTAAATTCATTAACTTGGACTCTTTTTCTGTTGGCATTACAGTAATAGTAATGCTTATCATCTTTAAGCAACTCAACATATTTAACAATTTTATTATCATTAGATGTTTCTACGCATTTATACGGATAATGCCAGAGAAAATTTAAATGTTTATCTACTCTTACAAAACTATTATTCGCAAAATATACACCTTTCTCGATATTCTTTATTTCATATTCCCGTTCATTTGGTATTTCGATATAATGAACTCCATTATTTATTTTACAAATACCAATCACTTCATCTTCATTCTTTAGATTTAATAAATGATTATCTTTAGCTGAAACATTCGAATTTCCTCCACTATACATAAATAATAATTGGGAAATCTTTAAATCTTCACCTTTTTTCTTCAGATGTTCTTCCAACAAATCATAAATAGACTTATTATTTAAAGTTCTATATTCGGTTTTTAATTCAGTATTCGTATGTTTTAGTTTAAGGTTTTCATCTTTCAGTTTTTTATGTACACTTTCAGATACTGTATTTCCTTGATTTTTATTTTCCAGGTTACTAATCTTAAATTCCAAATCAGTAATTTCAGAGTCTTTCAATTTCATTTCTATTTCATGCTCATCTTTTAAATTTTTAATTGTTTCTGTGTTCCTATTTTTCAACTCTTCAATTTCTTTATTTTTCTTTGCAAATAAATCCTGCTCTTTTTTCTTATACTTAATTACAGCTTTATCCTTTTGGGATATTTCTTTCTTTAGTTCACGTTCCTCTTTTACTAATGATTCGCTTGTTCTCTCAATGCATTCATTCTGAAACCTTACTGTACATAAATCAATATATGGTTTAAGCAGCATTGAAAACATTTCTATCCTATCTTTTTCTAATTCTAATCCTTCTAGGTGCGATATGATATATTTAGCTAAAGCGTAAAAAGTAAAAGTTTTAATATCTTCCATAGCCATGTTCATTTCCTTCATCGCTACTAGAATATCTCTTTCTTTTAGTTGTTTATAATCTATATATATTGATATCATTTTATATAGAATTCTAATATTCTGATTATATTTATCATTTTCAATAACGTCATCGATTGTAACCTCAGAATCAGATATAAGTCTATTAATTTCATTTATATTCTCATTGATATATTCAATAAAAGAAGCCATTTTTTTATCAATAAGGCGCCCTTCAACATTATTGGTACCCGGCTTTATTTCTATACATTTTTCCGCTTTAACCAAATCATCGTCTAAGAACTTATTCAGTTTATCCCCAAAGGCTAAAGCATCACTTATTAATATAACTTCATCTAAGTTAAAGGCTGCTTTGCTAATTTTGAATCCATACTTTTTATCCATAAAGCCTCCTTCAACTAAACAATTCTTTAATTATATGTTATGCATATATCGCTATTGCAAATCCTACATATTTTTCGTTTTTATTAAAATTATTAAATAAATCATTTTAATAAAAACTACACCCTAAAACTACGTTTTTCTTCAAATCATTATTATTAGTTTGTTACTTTTATTTAATCCTCATCCCACTCATCATTATACCAATAATCGTAAGCTTCATTTACGGATGAGAAACCACAATCATCAGGCATTATTTCATCCTCTGATTTTTCAAATATTGAAGCGATGAATTTATAATGATATCCTCTATACGCTTCGCCTAGACTAACTACAATTTTTATCATATTTAACATTAAACCATCAAACGCCTTGACCTTATCATAATTGCGCCTAACAAACGCATCATCGGTAATATCTACGTTACTATACCATTTTCCTTTATATTTAATATCAGCTACAAGTTTATCACTACTTTTAATATTCAGTATTAGCATTTCTGCAGTGACTAATTGCAGTGAATGTGTTTCTGATTTCTTCAATACGCTATCTTTATTTATGCAATGTTTATCATTATAAAAAATACTATCATAATTATCCTCTAATTGTTCTAAAATATCACCTTCAAGTTTACCTAGACACTTAATATCTTTATTCTCTAAAACCATGTTTTCGGGTTGTATGTAGTTATTATTATCAGGTACTCTAATATCTACTCTTACTAAATCGGGGGTGCGGACATTTTGTTGGACCTTAAACGGCTAACCCTAGACTTATTCTATAGTCTAACGGACTCATTCCTCCAAGTGATAGCTTAATCCGTTTTTCAGCATACCACTTAATGTATAAATCAAGCTGTTCGACAAA
>JAENWG010000082.1 GCA_016650175.1 Peptostreptococcaceae bacterium
CAATTCTACACAAAGGTATACCTTTGTGTAGAATTGAAAAACTATAAAATGTATTCGTTTTGCCTATCCCCTCCAAAAGGTATATTAGACTGATAGAATACCCGTTGAAGGTATTTATTTTAACCTTTTTAAAATATGTGAAAGTTACACATTGTGCTTGTGTAACTTTCACTTTCCTTAGTTACCAACGATTTTTTGTATTCTGATATGGAATATCAATTTGAATGTTACTTAGTATTAGTATTAGATTATATTATGTAACATATTACTTTTAAGTACCCAAGGATGCCGTTTCAGCCTCATATTAAAACACTAACTTACCTTTTCGGGGGGATAGGCAAAAACACCCATATTCACATGCTTATAACCGATTACTGTTCCATTACTACCTATACCCCTTTTTATAGGGTCCTTTTAATGAATTATAATATTCTTACTTGAAAGTTTATTACCAAGGTTGATCATGCGAAAATAATGATGGAGGTACTCCAATTAGAGAAACATCAAACTTTAAACTTGGCTCAACCATAGAACGAGCACTGTGTATTCGGAGGTTAATTGCCCAACCATTATCACAGGTTATTCTAATCGTGTTGGTAGAATTAGGTTTAAAACTTATATTATAAAACGTGCTTGGCATAATTAATTGGTGTACATTAGTCTGTGGATGTACTGATCCAGAAGATCGGTTAAGACTTTTATATATATTAAACGCTTGAATTTTTGTAATTCTTTTTCTATCGTCAGTAATGACTTTATAAAAATCATTTTTACCAATTAGATATTGTAATAGTCTTTTAGGAATTTCGGATGGGTTTTTATCAGTCAGTCTTTGTAATTCCTCTATAAAAGCATTTAGTAATGGAACATAAAATCTTCCGCTTTTATTAGTGATATTTCTCCATAGAATTTTTTTATCTCTCAATTCCTTTAATTCTACAAATAATGGAGCAATTGTTTCAAAATAATTATTTGAACAGGGTATCTGAAACCATTCTTGTCCAAAATTAAGAGTCCCAGATAATCGACTATGTTTTACTGCGGAATGATTATGCTTACAACTTAAACCAATCTCCCAGTCATTTTGATTACGAATAGCTAAAACATCCCTTACGTCGCCCTCTTTTCCTTTTGAATCTTCTTGAATTGTCAAAAACAAAGGAGTATTTGTTAAGGGGTTTTCCAATTGTGGTTCCATCCTAGTTAGAATCTTGATAGCTGCAATGGCTCCAAAATCTAATTTCTGTCTTATTGGATCACTCAAACCTGTATAAAATTTTTTAGCGTTAGCCAAGGCACTTGTTTGGACTATTACTATTTTTTGAAAATCTTCTAAATGAATATTTAAGGCTTTTAAACAAGCATACTCAAAGCCCTTTCCTTGCTCTGTTTGTTTATTGGGCAAAGTTAAACACCTGCTTCTTGATTCAAATCTAACGCATTTAAACGTTCATTTAGTATTCGTTTAAGCTCTTGGGCAACTACTTCTGCAAGTTTTACAGGAACAGCATTTCCGATTTGTTTGTATTTACTTGTTAAATTACCAGAAAAATGTATATTTTTAGGAAAAGTTTGGACTACTGCTGCTTCTTTCCAACTCAACCTTCTTGTAATACCATTATCTCCAAATTTCCATAAATCTTCACCTAACTTTATCATATCGGGAGAGCTAGGATGTAGTGTAACTTGTTTGCTCATAGCAGGGACTGTATAACCCATTTCATCCCATTTTCTTTTTCTGTTACGTGACATATACCTAGAAGAAAAAGCAGCGTGACACACGTCATTTGGATTAGGTTCGTGCATTCCTTTTAATGCTTCTTTTAAAGTTACTTTAACTCTGAAAGGATCTGGAAACTTAAATTCAGTTACATTTAAATCTTTTCTAAATCCAATCATTATTACACGCCATCTATCCTGTGGTACGGAATAGTGAGCAGCATTTACAAGGGTTGGGTATACATCATATCCTTTGTCGGAAAAATCTTCTATAATTGCGTCTATAATAGTTCCATCACCTAAAGTTAGAATTCCTTTAACGTTTTCTGCAACAAATGCCAATGGTTGTTTTTCCTCAACTAATTTTACATAATACCTATAAAGTACATTTCTTTTATCATCAATTTGTCTAGGTCCGGCCAAACTGAAACCTTGACAAGGGAATCCCCCAGTTATAACATCACAATCGGGTATTAAACTAAAATCAATTTTTGAAATATCGCCTTGAATTACTTTAGCCGTAGACCAAGAACGGTGAGTTTCACATGCGTCTTTATCAATGTCATTCGCCCAAATTAGTTTAAATCCTTTATGTTTAAAGCCCAAGTCTAATCCACCTGCACCTGCAAACAGTGAGACTACAGTATATTTTTTTTCATTCTTGTTATTAATTAAATCTATTACATTATTTTCGGCGTTAACCATAATAACACTCCTTACATTTTTTACATCTGTTTTAAAAAAATTATCATTAATACTTTCCCAACATTACTATAACATATTAATCTATTCAATATAATATAGTCTATATCCTTTTAAATAAGGTTTTTCTTTTAATTTGAGTACATATATCCATATAAAG
>JAENWG010000076.1 GCA_016650175.1 Peptostreptococcaceae bacterium
CTAAGTGCCATACTAGATTTATATGACAGAAGTATTGTTTCATATGTAATAGGAAAACGTAATAATAATGAACTTGTTTTTAAGACATTTGACAAGGCAATTGAGAAGAACCCGGAGGCTAAACCAATATTTCATAGTGATTATGCCGAAGAAAAGACTATGCCGAAAAACCTTGGGTTCCGTTACTATTTCTAGCATAAACACATTTTCTTCGGTATAGTATTTTATAATTGAAGTACCAAATATAAAGGAGGTACTTCAAAATGGAAATTAATACTATCTGCGATGCATTTTTAGCTGCGTTAAATGAAACGGCTATCATGCACACACTATCTTTAACTACAAAGGTGTGGTTAGACGCTTCAAGGTCTTTTGTAAAAATAAAGGTATCACAGAATACACGCCGAACTTTGGGCAAACGTATGCTGAGGATGTAATAAGCATTAAAACTGGAAAGTTCAGCAAAAATCGCTATCATACGCAAGGGCGATTCATTCGTTTATTAAATTCGTACTACAACACCAAGTCGTTTGATTTTGCCACATTAAAACGTGGCAAGGTGGAACCGTCTGATTATAAGCATATAAAGATTTATCACGATTACAGTGCTTTTCTACAAACTAAGTATACCAACGAAAATACAATACATTTTCATGAGTATGAGCTATACTGCTTCCTTCAATATCTGAATAAATTTATGGTTTTTGATATTGATGAACTATCTCCGAAAATTGTTATTGATTACTTAAAATTTACAAAACAGTGTCGCCAACGAGCAGTTCTTTGTGGTTTAAGGTTGTTTTTTAAATATGCCAAGAAGAATGATATTCTTGTTTCCATTGAAGGAATTCATGCCTTCAGATCAAAAAGGATTATTCCCACATTAACCGATGAGGAGCAAGAACGGATCAAAGAAACCTTTGAGTCTGGAAAAGTTACTCACAGGGATGCAGCTATTGTATTGCTAGGCTTATCAACTGGAATCAGATCCTGTGATCTTATAAATTTAAAACTGACAGATATTGATTGGATTAATGAAACGATATCTTTTAAGCAGAGAAAAACTGGCAATACAGTTTGTTTGCCCCTTACTATATCGATAGGTAATGCTATAGCAAGGTATATTTCCGAAGAAAGACCTAAGGCTGATAATAATTTCCTGTTTGTAAGACAACTTGCTCCATTTAACCGTTTATCAGGTCATGCATCATGTTATTATGTGGTAAGTCGGGTTTTCAAACAGGCTAAGATTAGTAAGGATAAACGAATATTTGGAATGCATATGTTACGCCATAATGCTGCGTCTACAATGGTGAAAAATGAAGTTCCAATAGAGACTATTGCAGCAATACTTGGTCATGCTAATACTGATTCTACTGATATATATATAACGACAGATGAATCTAGACTTAAGGATTGTGTTCTTCCAATGATTGGAATATCTACGGAGGTGAATACATGAGCATATTTATAAGCAATCTTGCACCTAGTCTTTTAGATTTTCTTTCGTTCAAACATGCCTTAGGAATTGAATATAAAACTAGCATAGTGTATCTTAGACAGTTTGATATGTTTAATTACGAACACGGTAACTATAATAGTCTTAGCAAAAAGATTGCTGAGGAATGGGTAAATCAGCAGGCAAATAAATCAACAACTCAGGACAGAAGTTGGATTTCTCCGATTAAGGAGTATGGTCGTTTCCTAAAAAGTATTGGTGATAACAATGCCTATATACTAGATGATCGATATACGATTCAGCATTATCATTCTGAAGTTTATCTGCTTACAGATTACGAAATACAGTCTTTTTTCAAGAAATGTGATTCGTATGTCCTTAAGCATAAAGCTTTGGGAAGACCTTATGTTTTTCCTGCCATGTACAGATTTTTATACTGTACAGGAACACGGTGTGGAGAGGCAAGAAACCTAAAATGTGAAAATGTGCATCTGAACCCAGGGTATGTAGACATCTTGCAATCTAAAGCTCATAGAGATAGGAGATTATACCTAACCGACGAGTTGATTGTATACTTAAAGTGTTATAACAAGGCGATAGAAGCTTGTTTTCATAATAGAGAATATTTCTTTCCCGGTGGAAATGGTGGCATATGTTCCTCAACCGCTGTATCATCAAATTTTAAAAATATTTGGATTTCTGCTGGCTTAAAGCGTGATGGGAAAGTTAAATCAAGAGCTTATGACTTTAGACATCATTTTGCATGTGCAAATATAATGCGTTGGTCGATAGAAGGAAAAAACGTGCATGCAATGCTACCATATTTAATGAGATATATGGGTCATTCTTCTTTAGAGAGTACCTATTATTATATACATCTAATACCTGACTACTTTCCGCAGTATTCAGTACTCACAGCTCCGACAGAGGATATTATTCCGGAGGTTGAAGAGTATGAAATATAAACGAAAAAAAGACAGTAACTTTTGGAACTTTGCTCGAGCTTATTTACACGACTACATGCCAGTTGTTAGAAACTTATCTGATAAATCTGTGGAAACCTACAAGCAGTCTTTAAAAACATATTTAAGGTTTCTTGAAACGATAAAATCGTTATCAAACGAAGAAGTTACTTTTGATGCTTTTTCTAGAGATTACGTTATGAATTATATTAATTGGTTAAAAGAACTGGGATATTCACCTAAAAGCATCAATCTTAAACTTACTGCACTACGGTCATTTCTAAAATATTCTAGTGAAGAAGATTTTGAATTAAGAGGATTATATACTGAAGTATGTTCCATTAAAAAACTTAAAGAAGATAAAAAACCGATACAGTATTTACAGCCAATAGCAACATCAGCAATTCTTTCGGCTTATGATTCTAAAACAAATAAACATAGAAGGAATCGCATGATATTAATCCTCTTGTATGACACAGGTGCAAGAGTTCAAGAATTGTCTGATCTGAGATTCTCTTCGTTACATCTAGATGCAAAAAATCCGTATAGTACTTTGATAGGTAAGGGACGCAAAAGTAGAAATGTCCCACTAATGACTAAAACAGTTAAACATCTTGGGGTATATTTAAAGGAATTTCATTCAACTGGATGTGAAAATCCGTTATTTTATAGCTTACTTGATGGAAAACCTCACAGTTTGTCCACCGATAGCATAAGTTTGATTTTAAAAACTGCATCTACCATAGCAAGAAAGACTTGCAAAGATGTGCCTGAAAATGTTCATTGTCATTTGATTAGAAAAACAAAAGCAATGGATTTATATAGGAATGGCGTGCCACTTCCATTCATCATGCAGTTATTAGGACACGAAAGTATGTCAACAACCTCTGGTTTTTACGCTTTTGCAACACTTGAAATGATGAGTGAAGCAATGAATAAAGCAATTCCAAAGTTTATGGAGAGCGATAAAATATGGAAGCGAGAATGATGTAAGGAAAGTTATTTACTCTCTAGATTAAGTGATAATACTATGCCGAATTCAGCATAGTAGTGATAGAGGGTTTCAATATACTAGTAAGGTTTTTCAAAGCAAATTAGCTGAGCAAGAAATGGTACAATCAATGTCTCGTGTAGGACGTTGTATAGATAA
>JAENWG010000048.1 GCA_016650175.1 Peptostreptococcaceae bacterium
AAAGAGGTCTAGTATTTCTACTAGACCACTATCAGTTAGTTCGTATTTAGTATGAAATTGAACCGCCGTGTACGGAACCGTACGCACGGTGGTGTGAGAGGTCGGGGAAATTAATTAATTTTCCCTCCTACTCGATTTATAGTTTTCGTATATAATTTAGAAAGAATTACTCACGTTAAATTGACATGGGTAAAAAATATAGATATAATACCTCTGTTGCAATAGAGACATATACTGATTAATATGGTAAGATTAAAAAGCAGAAAAAAGTGTGTTCTGATTGCTTTACAGAATACAAAAGAGGAAGGTAAAGTTGAAGGCTAAAAAAACTGAAATTGAACATGTAATAGGAGGTCTAACGGCTTACCGTACACATATAAAAAGGAAGAAATTTACACTTCTTATAGCAAGTCTAATTGTAGTATTATTTATTATAATATCTGTTAATGTAGGTGCGTCGAATCTCAACCCTTGGAGAGTATTTCAAACGTTGATAGGGGGAGTGGATGAAAAGGCATCTATTATTATCTGGAGAATAAGAATGCCTAGGGTAGTAGCGGCTATCGTTGCTGGCGCAGGCCTTTCTGTTTCAGGATGCGTAATGCAAAATAACTTGAAAAACCCACTTGCGTCTCCATCAACACTTGGTATTGCAAGCGCTGCAACCTTTGGCGCAAATTTAGCGATTATTGTATTCGGAGCAGGAACGGTTATGAATACGGTGGGAAATTCGATATCAATAAACAATCCGTATTTAGTGACGATTTGTGCGTTTGCTTGTTCTATGCTTGCAACATTTGTTATATTAGGGTTGGCTAAATTAAGATCATTTTCTCCTGAAGCTATAATACTAGCTGGTGTTGCTATTAGTTCTATTTTTTCAGCAGGAACGACTATAATACAGTATTTTGCTCCAGATGTGAAAATAGCAGCAGCTGTTTTCTGGACATTTGGTGATTTAGGAAGGATTTCTTGGGATGAAGTCAAGATTTTAAGTGCTGTAGTTCTTGCGGCATTAATATATTTTTCGTTTAAAAGGTGGGACTATAATGCTCTTGCAAATGGCGAGGAAACAGCAAGGAGTTTAGGTGTTAATACTGGAAGAATTAGATTTTTTGGTCTTTTAGTATCATCTCTAATAACAGCTGTGTCAGTATCGTTCTTAGGAATGATAGGTTTTATCGGGCTAATTGGGCCTCAAATTATGATACGTATAGTGGGCGCAGATTATAGGTTTTTGATACCTTCTTCCGCACTTATGGGTGCAATACTTCTTTTAGCTGCTGACACTGTAGCTAGAACGATAATATCACCGATTGTGCTGCCAGTGGGGGCGATTACTTCTTTATTAGGAGGACCTATGTTTTTATACATGTTGTTGAAAGGAAGTAGCGAAAAAAGATGAGTATTATTGTGAGAGATGTTTCATTTGCCTATTCAAAAAAGGAAATATTAAAAAACGTATCTTTTGAAGTGGCAAGGGGAGATTGTGTTGCTGTATTAGGGACAAACGGAGTTGGTAAGTCAACTTTACTAAAATGTTTAAACAAAGTGGTCAATGTTAAATCAGGAAAGATAACTGTTAATGACAAAGACGTCAAGAAACTATCAGGAGATGAGCTTGCGCAGATCATTGGATATGTACCGCAAAAGGGATGTTTTTCAGATAGTACTGTGTTTGATGCAGTTTTGCTTGGAAGAAAACCATATATTAAATGGGATGTAACACAAAATGATTTGGAAATAACTGAAAAGGTTGTCAAATCTTTGTCGTTGGAAGAATTCTCATTGCGAAAAGTTAATTACTTGAGCGGAGGAGAGATACAGAAAGTTTCTATTGCAAGAGCCCTTGCTCAGCAACCGTCAGTATTATTATTTGATGAACCAACAAGCAACTTGGATTTAAAAAACCAGCTAGAGGTTATTCAAATAATTAAAGATATAGTTAGGGAACAGCAGATATCTGCGATTGTAACCATGCATGATTTAAATCTAGCTTTAAGATTTGCCGATAAATTCATGATGATGAAAGATGGGGAAATATATGCAATGGGTGGTGCAGAAATCATAACACCAGATAACATTCTGGAAGTATATGGAGTAAGCGTTGCAGTAGAAAACGCTAATGGAAATAGAGTTGTAATTCCTAACTAGGGATGAAAGCTAGATACATAGTAAATCAAAATAACAATAAAAGGATCAAACAATGAAAACTAAAATAAGTATAGCAATTATTACTGTTATTGCTTTGCTGAGCTTATGCGGCTGTAGCAAGGAAACAGTAGTAGATAATAATACAATTACGGATTCACTTGCGCGTGAAGTTTTAATCCCCAAAGAGGCTGAAACATTTGTCTGCATTGGTCCGGGATGCCTTAGACTTTATTGTTATGTAGGCGATGTATCAAAACTTGTGGGAATAGAAAATAAAGATAAAAATGTTATTGGGCGACCATATTTAATGGCAAACCCTGAACTTATGGATTTAACTATCATAGGAACAGGAGGACCAAATAATTCTCCTGATGCTGAAAAGTTGTTAGTGGCTGATCCCGATGTAATATTTACGACTTACAATTCTGATGTCGCATCTGTAGATGAATTACAAGAAAAAACGGGAATCCCAGTCGTTGCATTGAGTTATGGTGTTACATCAGTATTTGATCCGGAAGTTGATAAATCGATAGAAATTATTGGTGCAATAACTGGAAATGAAAAACGTTCAAAAGAAGTAATTGCATATTTTGATGAATTAAAAGCTGATTTGCAAAGTCGTACAGAAAACATTGCCGATTCTGATAAACCATCAGTTTATTTTGGTGCTCAATCAATGAGAGGTGTACACGGTATCGAAAGCACCAGTGGTAACTTCGCGCTCTTCAATGCTATTGGAGCAAGAAATGTTGTGGATGAAGCTGGCATAAGTCAATATATAATACTTGATAAAGAAGCGCTACTTATAATGGATCCTGAGGTCATTTTTATTGATGCATATGGATTTTCTCAAGTTAAAAAAGACTATAATATAAATCCGTCATATTATGAAGGACTTAAAGCTTTTAAAAATGATAAAGTATATATGCTACTACCTTATAACTACTATTCTACAAACATAGAAATAGCACTTGCTGATGCATATTATATGGGGTCTGTTTTATATCCTGAAGAATTTTCGGATGTTGATCTGATTAAGAAATTTGATGAAATAACGCAGATGCTTTTAGGAGCAAACCTATATGATGAAGTTGCGGTAGATTTTTATGGTGGTTTACAGCAGATAAAATTTGGTAAGTAAGCTAAATTTAAATAATCATAGCCTTTAGGCATGTGAACTTTATATTAAAAATTAAGGTTTACCAATGCATAAAATGGTTAAACATGGTAAAATGTATTATAAATAACTGTGGTTCATGTTGAGTCAAAAATGTTATAACCTCAGAAAGGAATTTTAAATGATTGAAACTAATATGTTTTTATATATTATAGATATAATTGCCCTTCTGTTTTTAGCTGGATTATTACATGGTGATAATTTGCTGAGTAATAATCGTAAAAGAGCGTTTTTATACGGAATTGGGTTTACGCTTCTGGTTGTTTGTGCAGAAGTTGGAACGCTATTAGCTAATGGTGGAAGTGAAGAGCTACGTATTTTCAATATTTTATGTAATGTTCTTGGCTTTGCTATCGCTCCAATCATTCCGATTGTTTTAATTGCAATTTTTGATATAAAAATTCTTCAAATGAATAATTTAGTATTGCTGCCTACAATACTAAATATCGTTGCTACCTTGTTATCACCGTGGTTTGGACTGATATTTTACGTTGATTTAAATAACAACTACGAAAGAGGAAGCGTTTTTATCTTTTTCGTCGCGGTTTACGTGATTAATATAATACTATTTCTTAGTGTAACCTGGCATATAGGTCAAAAATATCTTTATCCGATTAAGTGGAAAATAGTTGGCTTGTCTGTTTTTACCTTAATAGGTACATGTATTCAGCTTTTCTTTCCGTTAGTACACTTATCATGGCATAGCGTTACACTAACGCTGTTCTTACTATATATATTACTATTAGAGTTTGAAGGTAGCTTTGATACTATAACTGAGATTTACAACCGGAAAGCGTTTGAAAAAGCATCAAAACAGTTGAATGATAAAAAGATGTTTTCTCTTATAGTTATGGATATCAATAATTTCAAAGAAATCAATGATACTTACGGGCACGATTATGGAGATACTGTTTTAAAAGAAGTGGCTGAGGTAATAAGAGAATCTTTTGATGAAAACTGCAGTTGGTATCGTATTGGTGGGGATGAATTTTGTGTTATACGTAGGGATGCAAATCAAGAAAAGCTTGAACAACAGCTTAGATGTATGATAAAAGATCTTGCAAAAACCCGTAAAAACGACAGCTGTTTGCCGATGGTATCATATGGATACAGTGCGTTTAAAGGAGACAAACCTATGGATTTTCAGAAAATATTCAAGGAAGCTGATGACCAAATGTACTGCTATAAAAATGATGATAACTCTGGCAAATAACGAAAAAGTTAATCCTAATTGTAAAGTTATATAATTTGGTGAAAAAGCATAATGGATGTATAATAAAATCAATAAAGAAATTTCAACTAATAAAAATTGCTATAATAATAACCAGAAATCTGAAAAAACAGGTTAGAAACGAATTTATCTAAATATTAGACTGTACGAGTTAATTAAGACAGTTGATAGAAGAGGAGTGAATGAGTATGAAAAAGCAAGTTAAAAGCAATGTATCATGGGTTGGAAAAGTTGATTGGGAGCTTCTAAAGTTCCATGGAGATGAATATTCTACTAATAAAGGTTCTTCGTATAATTCTTATTTGATACAAGAAGAAAAAACAGTTCTTATTGATACAGTATGGGCTCCTTTTGCAGAAGAGTACGTAGAGAATTTGTCAAAAGAAATTGATTTAAATAAAATTGATTATATTATTGCTAATCATGGAGAAGTAGACCACAGTGGTGGACTTCCAGCTTTAATGAAGCGTATACCGGAAACACCAATTTACTGTACAGCAAATGCTGTAAATTCATTAAAAGGTCAATATCATCAAGATTGGAATTTTAACGTAGTTAAGACAGGCGATAAAATTGATATAGGTAATGGTAAGGAACTTATCTTTGTTGAAATGACAATGCTTCACTGGCCAGATAGTATGGCCACTTATTTAACACAAGACAACATACTGTTTAGTAATGATGCTTTTGGACAGCACTTAGCTACAGAGCGATTATTTAATGATCTAGTGGACCAATGTGAGCTTTTTGAAGAGTGCATTAAGTACTTTGCAAATATATTAACTCCATTTAATCCAATACTTAGAAATAAACTAGACGAAGTTATAGCATTGAACTTACCTATAGATATAATTGCTACTGGGCACGGAGTTATATGGAGAGACAACCCTATGCAGATCGTCGAAAAGTATTTGGAATGGGCAAATGATTACCAAGAAAATCAAATTACAATTATATATGACACAATGTGGAATGGAACTAAAGTACTTGCAGAAAAAATTGCCGAAGGAATTGTTTCAACAGATTCCGATGTGAATGTTAAACTATTTAATCTTCCTAAAAGTGATGAAAACGATATTATTACTGAAGTGTTTAAATCAAAAGCAGTTATTATAGGATCACCTACAGTAGGTAATAGTATTTTGCATTCAGTAGCCGGGTTTGTTCAATTAATGAAAAGCATGAGATTTAAAAATAAAAAAGCGGCTGCATTTGGCTGCTATGGCTGGAGTGGAGAGGCTGTAAAAGTATTAAATGATTTGATGAAAGATGCAGGCTTTGAAGTAATCGATGAAGGTCTTAGAAATCAATGGAATCCAGAAGAAAAATCTATAGAAGAAGCAATAAAATTTGGCGAGAAAATAGCTAAAATATAAATAAAAGTCAGAGGAGTATTGAGTAGTTTTAATTAAAATAAACTACAGAGAGGTATTAAATATGGATACAGAAAAACGTTTTGCAATTTTGATTGATGGAGATAATATTTCCGCAGAATACATAAAAACTATACTTGATGAAATTTCTAATAAGGGGATTGCGACCTATAAGCGTATTTATGGGGATTGGACAAAGCCCAATTTAGGAAAATGGAAAGAGATACTTCTTGAATATTCAATAACACCTATGCAGCAATATAGCTATACTACTGGAAAAAACGCAACAGATTCAGCAATGATTATTGATGCAATGGATATTTTGTATTCTGGAAAAGTTCAAGGTGTTTGTTTGGCTACGTCAGATAGTGACTTCACAAAATTAGCTTCAAGACTTAGAGAATCAGGCATGGTAGTTATAGGAATGGGCGAAGAGAAAACTCCTAGACCATTTGTATCAGCATGCGATGAATTTAAATTTGTAGATAAGCTGTCTAAGAAAGTGGAAAAGGTTTCCGCTTCTCACGTTGATAAATCAAACGGTTTGAAAAGCAAGAAAGCAGACGCTAAAAAAACAAATACTCCTGAAGCAAAGAATGACAAAACGTCTCAAACTGATTTAGAAACTATACGTCAAACTATTGTTGAAGTAATAAATGATAATTCAGACGATAACGGATATATACTTGTTAGTGATATTGGAAATATTATTTCTAAAAGATATGTTGACTTTGATGTAAGAAATTTCGGATATAAAAAAATGGTACCTCTTCTTGATTCACTAAGTTTGTTTGAAATAAAAATGATAAAAGATGTTGATAATAAAAAACATCCTAATGCTCAGATAGCTTATATAAAACTTAAAGATTAGCAGTGCATAAAAAATTATAATTAATATCCATACTGAAAAATTCAGTGTGGATATTTAAATTTAAATACAGATAGTTGCATGCTTTAAAGAGAATATATTGTTTTAAGAAAGAGAGAAAAATTAATGTATAGAAAAATGAGAAGAATTAAACAGTTGCTACCAATGGAATCTACAGTAGCTGTGATGGATAGATGTACCAATGGTACGTTAGCATGTATAGGGGATGACGATTATCCTTATTCAGTTCCACTTAGCTATGTCTATTATAATAGTAAAATATATTTTCATTCAGCGAAAGAAGGGCATAAAATAGATGCTGTTATTAAAAATCCAAAAGTTGCTTTTTCCGTAATAGATGAAGATACGATAGTAAGTGAAGAATATACAACCTATTTTCGTAGCGCCATTGCTTTTGGAAAAGCAAGAATTGCAGAAGGTGACGAATTTATGGAAGCTTTTAAGGCTTTGGTTGAAAAATATTCGGGTAATCAAACTGAAGAAGCTAAAAGTAAGGAAATGTTAGGATGTAATCGAACATACATTATTGCAATCGATGTAGAGCATATAACAGGTAAGGAAGCTATCGAATACGTTAAAGCAGAAAAATAATTACAATTTAATGTGGATTTGATTTATTAAAAAACACAGCATTTTGCGTTCGTATTTCGCAAAGTGCCGCGTTGTTTTTATATCATAAAGAAAGAGTAACTAATGATGATGAATTATTTAAAAAAATTAAGCAGGCTAATATTAGGGCTGTTTTTATTTGCCTTTGGTTCATATTTAAGCATTCAAGCAAATGTTGGCCTTGCGCCTTGGGATGCTTTCAGTATGGGGTTTTCTATGATAAGCGGAATATCATTTGGAAATATTGTTGTTTTAGCAGGATTTGTTATTCTAGGGTTTGATTTATTGCTCAAAGAAAAAGTTGGGATTGGAACATTAATTAATATTATATTAATAGGAAAATTTGTAGACATGTTGCAATGGATAGACGTTTTTCCAATGATTACCAACTTCGGTGTGGGAATCGTAATGCTTATATTGGGGCAATTTTCTATAGCTTTTGGGAGTTATTTATATATTGGTGCAGCTTTAGGATGTGGTCCACGTGATGCCTTAATGGTTGCCTTGGGAAAAAGATTAGACACATTGCCTATTGGGTTGATTCGAGGAATTATCGAAGGAAGCGCATTGCTTATTGGCTGGGTTCTTGGAGCAAAGGTTGGAATAGGAACAGTTATTGCGATGTTTGGAATTAGTATAATAATACAGTTTGTGTTTAAAATATTAAAATTTGATGTCAAATCAGTTAAGCATGAAGATGTTGCACAGACGACAAAAGAATTTTTAACAATACTAAATAAACATTAGATAAAAAAGAGATATAATAAAGAATGTGGAATATGAATACCTTATAGAAATGAACGATATAGGTCATTTGCATAAGGGGTTTTTTTATATTTCAGTTTCCAAATTTACTTAAGTAAAAGTATAAAACCTGTAATAGTAGATTTTGATATACAAAGAAAAAACAATATAAAAAGAGGTTTAGGTGGTATGAAATTTTTTACTATGGTAAGATTAATATGATTTTTAATAAAGAGAGATAAAGCAATTGCAATTAAGACAACAAACAATTGGCACACTAGATTTATTAATGAGAAGGAGTAGAATATTGAATATTCATGAATATCAATCAAAGGAAATACTAAAGGAATATGGAGTACCTGTACTTAATGGGTTAATAGTATTCAGCGCAGAAGAAGCAAAGAAAAAAGCTGAGCTTATCAAATCTGATATAGTTGTGGTCAAAGCGCAAATACACGCGGGTGGTAGAGGTAAAGCTGGAGGCGTTATTCTTGCTAAGTCGCTAGATGAAATAGTTGAAGCTACAGATAAGCTCATAGGAAAACCCCTTGTTACCCATCAGACTTCTCCTGAAGGACAAATAGTAAGAAAGGTATACATAGAAGAAGGTTGTAATATAGAGAGCGAATTCTATTTAAGCTTAATAGTGAATAGGAAAAAATCTTGCTTTACATTCATTGCTTCGCCAGCTGGCGGAATGGATATAGAAGAGGTTGCAAAGACTTCTCCTGAAGATATAATTTATGTAGATATTGATCCTAGTGTTGGATTAAAAGCTTATCATGTTTATAGAATTGCAAACTTTTTAAATTTAGATAAAAAAGCATTGAAAGTAATTCTTGAAGGAGTTTATTCATGCTTTACGGACAAAGATATTTCACTTCTTGAAATTAATCCCTTAGTTCTTACTAAAGAAGCAAAGCTTGTTGCGTTAGATGCTAAAATGGGCTTTGATGATAATGCATTATATAGACATCCTGATATATTAGAATACAAGGATGAATCTGAAGAGGATAAAGAAGAAACAAAAGCTATTAAACATGGACTAGCTTATGTTAAGTTAGATGGAAATATAGGATGCTTAGTAAACGGAGCAGGGCTTGCCATGGCTACAATGGATGCTATACATTTGGCTGGAGGTGCACCTGCTAATTTCTTAGATGTAGGTGGAAGTGCCAGTGTTGAAATGGTATCAACAGGGTTTGAAATATTACTTAGTAATCCAAAGGTAGTAGGAATATTTGTAAATATATTTGGAGGTATTATGAAATGTGATACCATCGCAGAAGGTGTAGTGAAAGCTGCAAATGATATGGATATCAAAGTGCCAATTGTAGTTAGATTACAGGGCGCAAATGCAGAAATAGGATTAGAAATACTTTCAAAATCTGATATAAATGTTATGTTAGCTGAAGATATGGATGATGGTGCAGAGAAAATCGTATCACTAGTTGGAAATAAGGAGGCGACAAATGAGCATTTGGGTAGATAACAATACAAAAGTAATAGTACAGGGAATAACAGGCTCAGCTGCCAGATATCATACAGAACAAATGATAAAGTATGGAACAAAAATAGTAGCAGGAGTTACACCTGGTAAAAAGGGTCAATCAGTAAATGGTGTTCCTGTTTTTGATACAGTAAAGGAAGCGGCAAACCAAACAGGTGCCAATACATCCGTAATATATGTTCCTGCTCCTTACGCAGCAGATGCGATTATGGAAGCAGTAGATGCTCAGTTAGAATTAGTAGTGTGCATTACTGAACACATTCCAGTAAAAGATATGCTTATGGTTAAAGCACATATGAGTGGTAAGAAAACAAGACTAATAGGTCCGAATTGCCCCGGAATTATTACTCCGGATCAAACAAAAATAGGCATTATGCCAGGGCATATTCATGTTAAAGGTAATATCGGAATCATATCAAGATCAGGAACCTTAACATATGAAGCAGTATCCGCTGTAACTAAAGCAGGACTTGGTCAAAGCACAGCAATAGGTATCGGAGGCGACCCTATTAGTGGCACCAGCTTCATCGATGTACTAGAAGCGTTTAATGAAGACCCTTTGACTGAAGCTGTAATTCTTATAGGTGAGATTGGTGGCGATGCTGAAGAAGACGCTGCAAAATGGATAAAAGAAAATATGACTAAACCTGTAGTAGCTTTTATTAGCGGAAGAACTGCGCCAAAGGGTAAAAGAATGGGTCATGCAGGAGCAATAGTGTCTGGTTCATCGGGGACGGCAGAATCAAAGATAGAAGCGCTTAAAGCAGCAAATGTAGAAGTAGCGGACAAGTTTTCCGAATTGGTTCCAAAGTTAATAAAAAAATTAAACAAATAATATAAGAAAAAGGTTATAGCATGTACCGACCCCTAAAAGTTAGACCTGAAATCTAACGATTAGGAGGTCGGTTTTTAAATGGCAAAATATAGCTATAACCTTTTTTATATGTGAGTCAACGAATATTAATAACTAAACCAATCGTATTTTTCTCTTGCTAGTTTCAAATATTCGTTTGTAGTGACCTCTTTTCTTGCGTAAAGTTCATGCCACCCAGCAGGCACGGGGAACTCATTATAAAGCTCAGTTCTTAATGCTTCAAGCATATGCTTTTCTATTTTCATATAATCTGCCGCGCATATTATGTTGGTGCCTGGAGTTAGCGCAAGTTTTGAAATCCAATTGAGTCCTTCTACACTACGAAGCACGTGATGGTCGATTATTAAGGCCTTAGTTTCTTTAGCTAAGTTTAAAATGTTGTTTTGCGCTATCTCGTATTTACATTTCATAAAATCTTCTAGGTACATAGGAGGGCCACTAGATATTACAGTAGTTGGGTGGTGTTCAACTAATTGTGCTATTGTTTTATCTTCTGAAAACTGAATATCTGAAGCATGAATAAACACTTCTTTACCATCGGTGATTTTTGTCATCGTAACATTACCCAGATGCGAGTCCTTTTCTCCGTGGGGCACGGGAGAGAAAAAGTACAATGAATCATCGACAGCACCAATAGCTTCGCTAAAACTACAATTTAATCCCAAAACTAGAGCTTCTGCTCTTTGCTGAATTTTAGTACTCGAATCCTCAGTACAGTTAGCCCAAATTTTACAGTTGTTAGGTAATGTTTTAACTTGATCTATTGACAACTGATAGGGGTTTGCGTCATAAAGAGGAATATGGTCTCCATGAAAATGGCTGAAAACTATATCTGTAGCATCTTCTAGTTCCTTTAATATTCTTGTACGAATAATTTCGCATACTCCAATTTGAACAGGGTGAGGCATTAAACCTTTTCGTATATATCCTAAGGATATACATGGATCTATGATGATCTTTCGGTTAGGAGTCTTTATACCACAGCAAAGACCACGAACACCCAATGATTCAGTTCCTATGATTTTTATATTTAGCATAAAGGTCCTTTCTTAATTTGATTTAAATGTATGATACCTATATTATACTCCAAAATAAAATTCATCAAAATAAAATTAAAAAGTAGCTATTGGATTAAGTAGTACTAAAGATAGATGAAACTTTAGTATTGATTGAACATAATATGATTTGAGTGTATAATAAAGGGTAATATTAATAGTAAGCAAGTTTTCTAAAAGTGATATTTTAACTAAGTTAGATAGTGGTGTTAAGGAGCAAGGGTGGAAGATGATAGCTATTACTAGATTGATT
>JAENWG010000032.1 GCA_016650175.1 Peptostreptococcaceae bacterium
AAGTATATTAATATTATACCATAAAACACCTATCAAAGCATTGATATATCAACGTTTTCACACATTCTTCATTTTTGTTTTTGATACAGTAAAACCCCTAAAAATGAATTTCGTCTTTAGGGGTTTGTCTTCAGTCTGAGCCGGCTTAAAAGCCGGCTTTTGTATCTATTATTCTACAGGAGTTTCAGTTTCAATAACTTCAGCCTCTGCTTCTACGGGAGTTTCAGTTTCAATAACTTCGTCATGTGCAGCTAAAGCTTCATGTTCACTTAATACTTTTTCATATTCTATAAATATTGCTTCTCTAATTTTAGTTCTTGTTTCAGGCGATAACGGATGCGCAATGTCACGGTAATCACTCTTTCCGATTTTACGACTAGGCATTGCTATAAAAAGACCATTAATACCATCAATAATCTTTATATCATGCACTACGAACTCATTGTCAAAGGTAACAGATACGATACCTTTCATTTTGTCTTCATTACTCAATTTACGTATTCTAACGTCTGTAATTTCCATATGTGTTCCACCTTTCTATCGCTATATGTGAATTATACTAAAAAAAGTCATTATTTGCAAGAAATTTCTAAAAAATTTCACTATTTGGGACAATTCTGATTTCTTTCTTTTCTTCGTCTATATTTTCCAAATAAGTAATAGGGATAAATGATGAAACTTTTTTCTTTTCAGGCTCTATAGAAGCTATAGCAACACCGATGCCTACAACTGTAATATTGAATTCTGATAATATATCTGAAAGGCCTTTTAAACTTCCACCACCTCGCATAAAGTCATCGATGATTAGTGCGTTTGTTCCTGGTTCTACTGCACGCTTAGCTATTGACATCTTTTGGATTCGGTCGTATGAACCGGAGAAATAGTTTATGCTTACAGTTGATCCTTCAGAATAGTTAGCTTCACGTCTAATAACTACGAGTGGTAAATTAAGTTGTTGGGCAACCATAGAAGCTAAGGGAATACCTTTTGTTTCAACTGTAGCTACGTAGTTTGCACCTGTATCTCTGAACTTTCTAGCAAATATCACCGCTAATTCACTGATAAGATGGCTATCAAACATAATGTCAGATGTATAGAGAAAACCGCCGCCTAAGATTCGACTGCTGTCATTAAGTTTAGAACATAGTTTTTCTTGAATTAGCTTGGTTTTTTCTAAAGAAATATTAGGAATAAATTTTACTCCACCACCAACACCTGGTATGGTTATAATATGACCTTCAGTAATACTTTCAACAGTTTCATTAGCAGAAGAGATGTCTTCGCTTATGCTAGATTTGGCAGCATCAAACATATCACAAAAGTATTTCAAGTTATATATTCTATTTGGTGAATCTGTAAGAATTTTAATTATAGCACCAACGCGCATGTTTTTTTTCATAATAACCTCCGTATAAAGATATAGTATGGTTTTTTTGGAGAAAAGTCAACAATCTAAAAAAAAATTGAAAATATAGGAATAACTATAGTAAAAAATAGATATTATGTTATAATATCAATGTCTGTTTAGGACAGTAATAATTGGAGGTGTATCGATGACAGATTTGTCAAAGATAAAGAATGTACATTGCATTGGAATAGGAGGCATTGGCCTTTCAGCCATTGCAGAAATATTAATTAAGCGTGGTTATAAAGTATCTGGTTCTGATATAAAGGAAACTAAATTAATCGAACACTTAGAAAAATTAGGTGCTGTAATATATTATGGCCATAAAGCGGAAAATGTCGAAAATGCAGATATAATAATTTATTCGTCTGCAGTATACTCAGAAAACCCTGAAATTGTAAGAGCTAAGGAATTGAATATTCCTATAAGATCAAGAGCTGAAATTTTAGGTCAGTTAATGGAGGAATACAAAAATAGCATAGCTATTTGCGGTACTCACGGCAAAACGACAACCACTTCTATGGTTTCTTTAATTATTAGGGACGCACTTTTAAAACCGACTATATTAGTAGGCGGAGAATTGTCAGATATAAAAGGTAATGTTGAAGTAGGAGACAGTGAATATTTTGTTACTGAAGCCTGTGAATACATGGATTCGTTTTTAAATTTGAGACCTGAAATAGGAGTAATTTTAAATATCGATTCCGATCATTTAGATTATTTCAAAGATATTGATCATATTGTTAGATCTTTTAAACAGTTTGCAAATCAAGTAAAAGAAGATGGCGTTATAATAGCTTTTGCTAATAACCCGTTTGTTAAAGAAGCAACAGTTGATAAAAGCAATGTGGTAACTTTTGGCTATGGCGAAGATTGTAATTACAGTGCGAGAAACATTAGCTTTGATGATAAGGGTAATTCTGAGTTTGAAGTATATGTAAATAATAAAAATGCAGGGAAAGTTAAACTCAAAGTACCAGGTGAACATAATATATTAAATGCTTTAGCAGCTTATGCAACATGTGATTACTTAAAGATTGATAGAAAAACCATTACAAATACGTTAATGGGATTTAAAGGTACTCATAGAAGATTTGATATAATTGGTAAAACTTCAAAAGGCTTTGAAGTTATTGATGATTATGCGCATCACCCAACTGAGATAAAAGCAACATTAAGTGCAATAGGAAACATTAAACATGAAAAGTTATGGTGTATTTTTCAGCCACATACATATACAAGGACGTTAGCCTTATTAGAAGAATTTATTACAGCCTTTGACGGAACAGATAAATTGATAATTTCAAAGATTTATGCTGCTAGAGAAAAGAATATTTATAAAATATCTTCAAAAAACTTAGTAGAAAAAATTAAAGAAAAATATCCAGATAAAGATGTAATATACATGGAAGATTTCGATGAAATAGCTAAGTTGGTAAGTGATAATGCTGGTCCAGGAGACATAGTATTAACTATGGGAGCTGGTGATGTATATAAAATAGGTGGGAAAATTATGGAGATAAAGGCATGAACATAAAAGAGTATGATATGATAGTAGAGGAAAGAAAAAAACTTAATATTATGCATTTAAATAACGGAGTCAATATTATTGATATTAGCGCTACTTATATTGATGAAACTGTAGTTATCGAAAAAGACGCTATAATTTGTCCCGGAGTTACATTAAAAGGAAATTCAGTTATTAAAAAAGGAGCATTCATAGGTCAAGGTTCATACTTGGAGGATGCAATAATTGGTGAAGGTTCAACTGTGAAGACTTCATATATAATTAATAGTGAAGTAGGTAGTAATACAAATGTTGGGCCGTTTGCATACATAAGGCCGGGTAGTGTTATAGGAAATGGATGCAAAGTAGGAGATTTTGTAGAAGTTAAGAATTCCACTATGGGAGATGGCAGTAAATCAGCGCATTTAACTTATATAGGTGATGCTGACGTAGGCAAAAATGTTAATCTTGGATGTGGCGTAGTATTTGTAAACTATGATGGTTCAAAGAAATATCGTTCTAAAATTGGTGATGAAGCATTTATAGGATGTAACAGTAATTTCATATCGCCGATAAATGTTGGTAAAGGAGCTTACATTGCAGCAGGTACAACAATTACCGAAGATGTACCAGATGATGCCTTATGCATTGGGAGATGTAAACAAACTAATAAAAACAACTGGGTAAAACAACGAAAGATCTTGAAAAAAGATTTATAATAAATAATAATAGTAAGATATAAGTGAATGAAAGAAGAGGTAAAAAAATGAAGAATGGAGTATACTCCGATTACAAGATATTTGCTTGTAATTCTCACGCTGCTTTAGCTAATGAAATTGTGGAATACTTTGGTACAGAATTAGGGCGTTCTACTGTGACGAAATTTAGTGATGGCGAAATTTCAGTAAATATTTGGGATTCAGTCAGGGGCAAAGATGTATATATAGTACAATCTACATGTAGTCCTGTAAATGATAACCTAATGGAACTACTTATTATGATAGATGCGCTTAAAAGAGCTTCAGCTGGAAGAATAAATGCAGTAATGCCATATTATGGATATGCGAGACAGGACAGAAAAGCTAAGGCAAGAGATCCTATTACAGCAAAACTGGTTGCTAACTTGATTACAGCTGCGGGCGCTGACAGAGTAGTTACTATGGATTTACATGCTAATCAGATACAAGGTTATTTTGATATACCGGTTGATCACTTAATCGGTTTACCTATTCTTACTAATTATTTTATAGAAAAAAACTTAGACAATTTAGTAGTGGTTTCACCAGATCATGGAAGTGTAGCTAGAGCTAGAAACATGGCTGAAAGACTTGATTGCCCAATTGCTATAGTAGACAAACGTAGACCAGAACCTAATAAAAGTGAAATTATGAATATAATTGGTGATATTGAGGGGAAAAACTGCATAATCATAGATGATATGATTGATACTGCAGGAACATTAGCAAATGCAGCTAATGCAATTAAAAAGCTTGGAGCAAATACTGTTTATGCATGTGCAACGCATGCAGTCTTATCAGGACCTGCGGTACAAAGATTAAACGATAGCGTAATAGAAGAACTGGTTTTATTAAATACAGTTCCTATCGGAGAAGAAAAAATACTCGAAAGAGCAACAATACTATCCGTAGCTCCTTTGTTTGCAGAAGCTATGACTAGAATAAACACAAACGGTTCAATTAGCAAATTATTTGATATTGTACAATAGTATTAAACTAAAGCAACGAACTCTTTATGAGTTCGTTGCAAAAGTTTTTGAGGGATTTTATGAAAATAATTATAGGCCTTGGTAATCCAGGCAAAAAGTATGAATTTACAAGACATAATATGGGATTTATTACAGTTGAATATTTAGCTGATAAATACAATATTAAAGTGGAAAAACTTAAATTCAGATCTTTAATAGGAGAAGGCGTAATAGAAGGAGAAAAGGTTATATTGGTAAAACCTCAAACTTTCATGAACTTAAGTGGAGAAGCTGTAAGAGAAATTGTAAACTTTTATAAAACATCAATTGATGATGTGATACTAATATATGATGATATAGATACTGAAACAGGTTTTATAAGAATTCGTAAGTTTGGAAGTGCAGGAACTCATAATGGCATGAAATCGGTGATATTTCAACTTAAAACTGATAGATTTCCTAGAGTTAGAATAGGTATAGGAAAACCTGGAATTATTCCGTTAATGAACTATGTAACCGGAAAAATTTCTTCTAGTGAAACTAAATTGTTAAAAAGAGCAGTTGAAGATGCAGGCGATGCAATAGTTAGTATGATGGTGGAAGATATAGATATGGCCATGAACAAATTTAATAAGAAGAAAACTGATGAGTAAGTCTATTATTAATGTAGCTGGAGTATCAGATAACAGAGTAGCTCCTATTGCAGCAGAATATATCAATGATTCGATAAACAGTTTGATAATTGTTTCATCGAATTTAAGGGCCAAGAGACTCGAGGAGGATCTTGCTTTTTTTGTCGAAAAAGAAGTAATAGTTCTTCCTGAAATAGAAGAAACTCTAATAACTTACGATGCTAAAGATAGAAATTTTCTATTAAAACAAATGACGGCTCTTACATCTTTATCTACTGACAAGAGCGTAATTGTTATAGCACCAGTTAAATCTGCTATAAAAAGATTGCCACCTAAAAAAAGATTTTTAGAACACCTGATAGAATTTAATTTGGGTGATGAAATAAATATTAATGAACTTACAGAAAAACTGACAGGCATGGGATATGAACGTGTAAAGCAGATTTCAGTAAAAGGTGAATATAGTATTAGAGGTGAAATAATTGATATTTTTTCACCTGATTTAGAAAAACCAATAAGACTTGATCTATTTGATACTGAAATTGATTCTATAAAATTGTTTGATGTTACGACACAGCGAACAACAGAAAATATTAGCAAAGTATTACTATGTCCAATTATGCATATAATGCCGAGCGATGAAGAAATCGAAAAAGTTTTATTAAAATTAAAAAAACAATATGATAAACAGATAAAAAAGGTCGATGAAAGCAGTAATTTAAGTGCTACTTTTGAAAGACTAGAAGAAACAATTAAAAACAAAACCAATCCGCAAATATATGAAGATTATGTAGATTATTTCCACGAAGAAACAACATATATTTGGGATTATTTGAATGAAGGTAAAATACTAATAGAAGATCCTAACAGAATAAAGGAAGTATTGTCTTTAAAGAAGCAAGAGGATACAATTGATTTTGAAACACTTCTTGAAAGAGGACAAATTATTCCTTCTGATTTGGAAAGACTTTCGTCTGATAAGGATTACCTTAAACTTTATGATAACTCTTCAGTCATATTTACTCCATTTCCCGAAAGAATTTATGGAGATCCAAAGCTTACCAATATAAGAAATATTAATAGCCATCAGATGATGACTTTTGTAGGCAATATGGATATTTTTGGTAAAGAAGTTAAAAAATATTTAAAAAACAGATATCAAGTAAATATTGTAGCAACAGATAAAAATAAATTGACTGAAATTCAGAATTATCTTTTGGATAATGATATATCAGGTAACATCGTTTACGTTGTGGGAACTCTGAAAAATGGTATGGAATTTCCTGAAAAGAAAATATGCTATATATGTGAAAATGACATATTTCAAACTCACAGAAAGAAAAAGACATTAAGAAAAAAGAATAAAGATCCTAAAATGAATTTATTTTCGGATATGAGTAAAGGTGATTATGTAGTACATGAAAACCATGGAGTTGGTAAATTCATGGGAATACATTCACTAACAATTGATAATGAAATTAAGGATTATTTAAAAATTAAATATGCCGGTACAGATACATTATATATTCCTACTGAGCAAATGGATATTATCCAAAAATATGTAGGCGCTGAAGGTTTTGCACCTAAGCTTTCTAGACTTTCAGGAAATGAATGGCAGAAAACTAAATCTAAAGCTAAAACTGAAATTATGGATATAGCAGAAGATCTAATTAAGTTATATGCAGAGAGACAGCTTAAAGGTGGGTATTCATTTTCAGAGGATTCGGTATGGCAAAAGGAATTTGAAGATAGCTTTCCTTTCAATGAAACGGAAGATCAACTGAGAGCTAGTGAAGAAATAAAAGAGGATATGGTAAAGGAAATGGCAATGGATAGGTTGCTATGCGGAGATGTAGGCTATGGTAAAACTGAAGTAGCAGCTCGTGCTATATTTAAGTGTTTAGATGAGGGCAAGCAAGCGGTTCTATTAGCTCCAACTACTATATTAGTTAATCAACATTACTATTCACTAAAGGAAAGATTTGAAAAGTTTCCTTTTAAAGTCGAAATGCTATCGAGATTCAGGAATAAAGCTGAACAAGAAGAAATTATAGAAAAGCTAAAAAAAGGTGATTTAGATTTAGTAATAGGTACTCATCGGTTAGTTTCAAACGATGTTAAATTTAAAGATTTAGGACTACTTGTTATAGATGAAGAACAAAGATTCGGAGTTAAGCATAAAGAAAAAATCAAAGAATTAAAGGCTAACGTAGATGTTCTGACTCTTTCAGCTACACCTATACCTAGAACTTTAAACATGTCATTAACAGGCATTAGAGATATGAGCGTATTAGAAGAACCGCCTGAGGATAGATATCCAGTGCAAACTTATGTCACAGCGTATGAAGAAAATCTTTTAAAAGATGTTATAGAAAGAGAAATAAACAGAGGCGGACAAGTCTTTGTTGTATATAACAGAGTAAAAGATATAGATAGGATAGCTAAAAAAATTCAAGAATTAGTGCCTTATGCCCAAGTTGTTGTAGGCCACGGACAGATGAATGAAAATGCACTTGAAAATATAATGATGGATTTTGTGGAAGGTAAAAAAGATGTACTTGTAGCTACTACGATAGTAGAATCGGGTATAGATATACCTAATGCTAATACAATGATCATTTTGAATGCAGACAAATTTGGACTTTCACAGTTATATCAACTGAGAGGAAGAGTAGGTAGATCAAATAGAATAGCTTATGCTTACTTAATGTATCAAAGAGATAAGGTTTTAACCGAAGTTGCTGAGAAAAGACTAAGAGCAATTAGGGAATTTACTGAATTTGGAGCAGGATTTAAAATTGCGATGAGAGACATGGAGTTAAGAGGAGCCGGTAACGTATTAGGCTCAGCACAATCAGGCCATATGACTAGTCTGGGATACGAGCTTTATTGTAAAGAAGTAGATAGAGCTGTCAAATTGCTTAGAGGTGAAATTAGTGATGAAGTTAAAACCGATATAACAGTTGACATAAAAGTTCCTGCGAATATACCTGCTGTTTATATAGAAGATGAAACACTAAGACTTCAAATGTATAAGAAGATAGCCCAGATCAATTCGTCAAGTGATAGATGGGATTTAATAGATGAAATAGTAGATAGATTTGGTGAAATGCCTAAAGAGGTAATGAACTTAATTGGTGTATCATTAGTTAGAGCGCTTGCTGAAAAACTAGCCATTCAGGAAATAACTGAAAAAAGAGGAGAAACAGTAATCAATTTCGGAGAAAAGAATATTTTGAACGGTTTTTCACTTTTCAATGCTAATGAAAAATTTGGTAGAGATTTGTTTATACATGCAGGTAAAAAGCCTATGTTAAAACTTAAATGTGAAGACAAGGAAAAAGTAGGTCGTTTGGTAGAGCTACTCGAAATACTTAACGATAATAAAAGTAGTTAATTCCTTGAAAAATAGATATATAATGTGTATAATATTTAGGTAATTGCTATTAACAATGGAGGGAATATGTTATTCAAAAACATCAGTATATTAGACGAAAACTTTGAAATTAAAGAAGACATGTACGTAGGAATAAAAGGCAATAAAATTAACTATGTTTCAAGCGAAGCACCGATTTTGTCGTTTGGAGATTTATATGACGGTAAAAACAAACTGCTAATGCCGGGTTTTTATAACGCGCATGGACATTCACCTATGTCTTTAATGAGAGGATATAGTGAAAATTTATCATTACAAAATTGGTTAACTAAAAAAATATTTCCCTTTGAAGAAAAACTATATAGAAAAGCAGTTTATTGGGCAACACAGCTTACTATGGCAGAATCGATGAGGTATGGAATAGTTTCTACGACAGACATGTATTACTTTATAGATGATATGGTAAGAGCAATAGTAAAAAGCGGAGAGAAATGCAATATATCAAGAGCGTTAGTAAACCCTTCAGGAGCTAATCCAGATGGATTAGAGTGTGTTAAGGAAATGAAAGAAACTGCATTAACTTATCATGGCTTTAAAAATGATAAAATATTAGTAGATAATAGTATCCATGCAGAGTATACTTCTGATGAAAGAACTGTAAGATATATAGCAGAATATACTAAAGAAATGGGTCTAGGCATGCATGTTCATGTATCAGAAACTGAACTTGAAACTGAAGAATGTAAGCAACGCCACGGAGGTAAAACGCCTATAGAATATTTTGCTGAAGTAGGTTTGTTTGATACAAGAACAACTGCGGCTCACTGTATATGGATTAATGATAATGATAGAGATATTTTAAAAGAAAAAAATGTTAATGTAGCAAGTAATCCTATAAGTAATTTAAAACTGGCCAGTGGGATTTGTAATGTCCCCAAGTTATACGAAAAAGGTATAAATGTAGCTATTGGAACAGACAGTGTGGCTAGCAATAATAATCTGGATTTCTTTGAAGAAATTAAAACTTTTGCATTGTTAGGTAAAATTAAAAACAACGATCCTTCTCTAATGACACCTAAGCAAGTTTTACATAGTGCAACCAGATCAGGAGCGTTAAGTCAAGGCAGAGAAGACTGTGGACTTATAAAAGAGGGTTTCAAAGCGGATATGATAGTGGTTGATTTAAATGTACCAAATATGCAACCAATACATAATACTATTAATAATTTAGTATATTCTGCATCAGGTAAAGATGTGTGTTTAACTATGGTTGACGGCAGAGTTTTGTATAAAGACGGAGAATATTTAACAATTGATGTGGAAAGCGTAATGTATGAAACAAATTACGCTAAAAATAAAATTTTAGGGATGTTTTAATTTATGGATGATAATCATTTAATTAATAATAAGAAAAGCGCCGGACATAAATTCTTGGCAGGTACAGCAACTCTTGCTATTACAGGACTGGTAATAAAGTTATTAGGTGCTTTTTTTAGAATACCGCTTACTAATTTGATAGGCGAAGATGGCATGGCATATTATGGTGTGGCTTATCCGATATACTCTCTTTTCGTGGTTTTATCAACAACAGGTCTTCCTGTAGCTATATCTAAAATGGTTTCTGAAAGAGTGGCCCATGAAAATTATGGTGGAGCACATAAAGTTTTTAGAGTTTCCATAATGGTACTTAGCTTAATAGGATTCCTGTCATTTTTAATATGCTATTTTGGAGCCGGAGCTATAGCAGAGGCTGTAGGAAATTCAGGTGCAGAATTATCGATAAAAGCTATTTCGCCTGCACTTTTAATAGTTCCGATTGTATCTTCTTTTAGAGGATATTTTCAAGGAAGGCAGGATATGAGGCCTACGGCGGCGTCTCAATTAATAGAACAAATCGTAAGAGTAGCTGTAGGGTTATCATTATCATTTGTATTTATTAAAACAAGTTTAGAGGCAGCAGCAGCAGGAGCAACATTTGGAGCAACAGCAGGATCTGTAGGTGGCCTGCTAATGATATTTATAATTTATTTCGTAAAAAGAAAGAAAATACATAAACAGATAAATACAAACGAAATTGAATATGAGAGTTATAAAAAAATACTAAAGCAAATGTTTCTTATCGCAATACCTATTACGATAGGTTCAACGATAATGCCTATTATGATGAACATTGATACAGCTATAATTATGAATAGGTTACAAGCTACAGGATGGTCTTTAGGCGAAGCAACTTCGTTATTCGGAATATTATCAGGATACTGTAATTCACTTATTCAATTTCCACAGGTGTTTACTAATGCAGTAGCTGTAAGTATAGTTCCTGCTATAGCAGCGTCATATGCGAAAAATGATAACGAAGGATTAAAATTAAGTACAAAGTTAGGCTTGAGAACGATTATGCTGATAGGATTTCCTAGTTTTGTAGGAATGCTTGTTTTATCTAAACCTATATTATTGCTATTGTATCCTATGCAAATAGAAGGAGCTACTCAAGCTGTACCAACTTTTATGATTTTAAGTATCGAAATAGTTTTTTTAAGTGCCGTTCAAACGTTTACTGGAATATTGCAGGGAGTATCAAAAATGAACATACCTGTAATAAATCTAGCAATAGCTGCTGCTGTTAAACTGGTAGTTACATATTACTTGGTAGGTATACCTGCATTAAATATTAAAGGTGCAGCAATAGGTACGGTATGTGCTTTTGTTGTCGCTTGCGTATTAGATTATTATGCAGTGAAAAAATATACAGGTGTTGAATTTGATTTGAAACTAACAGTGGGGAAACCTTTTGTATCTTCGATTATTATGGGTTTAGCAGCAGGAGGCACGTATAAAATTCTGTTTGATCTTTTAGGTAGAAATAGCGTAGCTACATTAGCAGCAGTAATAGTTGGTGTTTTTGCTTATTTCATTATGATTTTCATAACTAATTCAATTACTAGAGAGGAACTACTGCTAATGCCTATGGGTACTAAAATGGTAAAACTTTCTGATAAATTACATCTAACTAAGAAATAGAGGTAAATTAATGATAAATGATAAATATGAGTATTTATATGATAATAAAGAAGAACCGGATGAAGCGTTTTTGAGGCTTTTTAATATCATTAAAATATTAAGAATAGAATGCCCGTGGGATAAGATACAGACCCATGAAACTTTAATACCGTGTATGAAAGAAGAAACTTACGAAGCCATTGATGCTATATACAATAAAAACATAGAAAATCTTAGAGAAGAACTAGGGGACGTCTTGCTACAAGTGGTCTTTCATGGTATAATAGCTGAGGAAACATCTGAATTTGAACTATCGGATGTCATTAACGAAGAATGTGAAAAAATGATTAGAAGACACCCACATGTTTTCTCTGAAAAAGAAGACAAAAGTATTGACAAAGTACTTGAAACGTGGGAAAATATCAAGTGTAGTGAACATTCTATAATTAATAAAACTGATAAATTGAGATCTGTTCCAAAAACATTTCCTGCATTAATAAGAAGTTATAAAATTCAAAAGAAGGCTGCTGAAGTGGGCTTCGATTGGGAAGACATAAATGGTGCTATTGATAAAATAGATGAAGAGACTATTGAGTTAAAAGAAGCCATTATAGAAAATGATTATAAGCACATTTCTGAAGAACTAGGTGATTTGTTATTCGCGGTAGTCAACGTGGCAAGGTTTGCAAAAGTGAACCCTGAAGAATCATTAGTTAATACTTCAGAAAAGTTTATAAATAGATTCAATTATATTGAAGAAGAAGCATTAAACATGGGAGAAACCATGGAAAAACTAAGCCTTGAAGAAATGGAAACATTATGGAATAAGGCAAAAGAAAAAGGTCTATAATCGTAAATAACATTTACGAATTATAATATTTTAGGAGGAAAATTATGAATAAAGCTGAATTAGTTACTAAGGTCGCAGAGAAGACAAATTTAAAAAAGAAAGATGCAGAACTTGCATTGGAAGCGGTATTATCTAGTGTTCAAGAGACACTTGTAGCCGGAGAAAGCGTTAGATTAATTGGATTTGGTACTTTTGAAACAAGACAAAGAAAAGCTAGAAAAGGTAGAAATCCTCAGAAACCAGATGCTATTATAGAAATACCAGCATCAAAAGCACCTGTATTTAAAGCAGGAAAATCATTGAAAGATGCTGTAAACAAGTAATTTTACGCACAAAAATGAGCAGCTGCGGTTGCTCATTTTTTATTTATTGTAAATTGGAGTAAAAATGAGAGTAGATAAATATTTAAAAATATCAAGAATTATTAAGAGAAGAACCGTAGCAAAGCAAGCTTGTGATCAAGGCAGAGTTATGGTTAACGATAAGGTGGCAAAAGCCGGTACGGAGGTTAACGTAGGAGATGTTATTCAGATAATCTTTGGGAATAAGGAATTAAAAATAGTTATACAAAAACTAACAGAATCCTGTAAAAAACAGGATTCTGAAGGTATGTATGATGTTATTAACTAGCAATTTTATTAAATACTGGTAATTTAGTTAATACACTGTTATATACTAGTGGTATTAAAAATCCTTCGATAGGTATCATAACTGCGCATTTTATGATTCTTATAGGTAGCAATGCTATATATGAATCTCCGAGCAGTAAGGACAGCCAATAAGTAGTTAGTAATAGATGAACTAGTACTGCGGCTAATGTACTTGCTAATACGGCTCTTTTAAATGTAACAGTGTGACCATAAAGAACAAAACCGTATATTATTCCGACTAGAAATACAGATAATGTAAATCCCGGGAAATATGCGCCGCCTGTAGGAAATACCATCATTCCTATGACATCGGCTATGGCGTAAGTTACGCCTGCCCATATAGGACCGTATAGTATAGCGGCTATTGCTATTGGTAAAAAACCGAAGCCTATACGAACCATAGGAAATGTAACTGCTAAAAAACGTGTTAAAATTATTGTCAATGCGATGAGAAGTGAAATGTTTATTATTCTCAAAGTATTGGAGTGACTTTTTCTAAGCATAAAAAACCCCCTTGAACTTAATGTAATAACTTTACTACACTAAAGTTTAGGAGCTCTAATGCAGTAGTGGACGCAATATTACACCGCAGTTAATGAACTTTCGTCCACAGGCTACATCCCATCCCGTGGCACTTCACGCGCAATATTTACTCTACCAAGATAAATTTTAGCACATATTAAAAACTAATGCAATAAGGAGAATTGTAATGACAGAAAATAGTATAACTAGAGCAAAAATGAATAAATTCAAATTTCTGTATATATTCACTTATGCTCCAATTGGTATAATATGTCCTTTAATAGGTCAATATCTAGACTCAATAGGGTTTTCTGGTACACAGATAGGTGCTGTTACGGCAATAGGAACTGCAGCATCGATACCTGCCGGATTGATCTGGGGCAAAATTTATTCTGAATCAAACTATGGGAAGAAAGTTATAGCGCTTCTTTGCATAGTTGCGGCATGTATTTCTATTATATGTCTTAACATTCATACATTTGTTCTTTTTACTATTCTATACTCCGTTATGTTTTTTTTCCAAGGACCAGTAATGGGGCTTTGTGATGCTATGGTTATAGAAGAAAAAATACCATTTTCAAATATAAGACTTTGGGGTTCTGTAGGTTATGCTTTTTCTGTATTTATAGCAGGAAGAATAGGACAAAGCTTTGGTCTTAATAAAATATTCATTTTATACACTGCAGTTTTTATAATAGCAGGTATGATCGCACTTAGTATTCGTGAAATGGAACATCATAAGAATAACTTAAGTAGTGGGAATGGTAATACTGAAGGTAAATATTTTAGACTTATGCATGAAACAAAGTATATAAAGATGCTTTTAGCGGGGTTCTTTATAATTGGTGCAAATGTTGCTAATAATACTTATTTTGGGTTTCTTTACAGAGACGGAGGAGGAAGTATAGCTGGTATTGGGATGGCTTTTTTCTTGATGACATTAAGTGAAGCACCATTTATGGCGATAGCTCCTAAAATAGCTGAAAAAATATCAGCACAAAAACTAGTCTTATTAGCAATGATTGTATCAGTACTAAGGTATTTTTGGTTTTCTACAGGGCCATCTAGCATGATGCTTTTATTATTCTTCTTTATACAAGGTTTTGTAAATGGATTTATATTAGTAGAATTCATTAAAAGTTTGGCAAAAAGTGTTAGTGATGATTTAGTTGGACTGGCAGTTCCTACGTTTTATTCTTTTACTATGGGTAGTACTATAATATGTAATTATATAGGTGGAGTACTTTTAGACGTTAGTGGTAGTACTGGCGTATATATATTTTTTACTTTATATAGTCTTGTGGGTCTCGCAATATACTTAATTTTCAAGCTATACAAATAATTGTATACAATTTTCTCGAATTTTCTCGAACGGTTTTCCTTTATTTTTATTTAAAAGCAGTTTAAAATATAAATGTAAACTAATTCCAAAAAGAACAGGAGAGAAATTATGAATAGCAAGAAAGAAAAAAGGATTTCTGTGATTAACAGTAAAACTTGCATACAAATCAATGTTAGCGACATAGAGATGATAGAGCAAGTTGGCAGAAGAGTACATGTAGTAACAGATTCCCGAGAAGACTATTATTACGGTAAAATCAAAAATTTAGAAGATGCTCTAGACGAAAAGTTTTATCATGTACTAAACGGTTGTATAGTTAACTTTAATAAAGTGATAAAAATGGAATCACAGTTAATCTATTTAGAATCGGGATTAGTTTATGAAATAGGCAGAAATAACTTTATTAAAACAAAACAAGCTTTTAAAGATTATTTACACAGGTTTCCGCCTTTCTATATAGAAGAAAATGCAGAAGAAAAACCGTTAAATTAAGGGTTTTAAAAAGGTCGGCTGAATAGCCGAACTTTTTTTTTTAAAAACTTCGAAAAAGATAT
Source organism: Peptostreptococcaceae bacterium (assembly GCA_016650175.1). GTDB lineage: Bacteria > Bacillota > Clostridia > Peptostreptococcales > Anaerovoracaceae > JAAYHV01. Next base: position 15,544 of record JAENWG010000032.1, read on the forward strand.
TGACAAAGCGCCAAATAATTGATAGAATACAAAAGCTGTCAAGGGAAAGCGGAACGAAAAGTGGTCGAAAAAGTTATAATAAATTTTGAAAATCGCTTGACAAAAGCTGGCTCAGATGGTAATATATAAAAGTTCCTCAAATACGAAAGTAAGCGAGAAACACGAACCATGAAAACTTAATAGTATAGAGATTTAGTCAAATAAAGGGAAAGAAAATTCCCTAATTGATTAAGTACAATCAATCACAAAATGATTGGTAAGAGAACTTTACAGTTCTCGTACAATTTCTGAAAAAAAACAACAATAATTCTAGATTCAAAGAATTAAAGGCGCATTTGCGTCATCCGATGAATTTTAAAGCGAAAGCTTTTAAATACCATTATATTAAGAGT
>JAENWG010000030.1 GCA_016650175.1 Peptostreptococcaceae bacterium
ATAATATAGAATAATTTCAACTATTTTATGATTTGTTATTGACATATGCTCATAACGATGTTACTATGACATTGCAAGGTAATGGTCATATGACAGTAACCGAAACGTGTAATAGAAAGGATGGCAATTATGTCTAAATTAAACGAAACAGGCCCTAGAGGCGAAGGTTCAATGACCGGTCGTGGACTGGGAAATTGCAACCAAGAAATAAATAATACAGAAGAAAACAACATCCCCGTTGGTAGAGGTTTAGGAATGGGAATGGGTAGAGACTTAGGTAGAGGTCTTCAAAGACCCGCAGGAAGATGCCTTAGAGGTGGTTCGGGCAGAGGTAGATGGTAGTATGCCAAGACCAATTAAGCTAAGAACCATAGGATATATTCCTACGGTTAAAAATTTCATACCAACAGGTACTGAAGAGTGCCAAGGTATAACATGCAATAGTTTAACCACTGTTGAAATAGAAGCAATTCGTTTGAAAGATCATTTAGGTCTTGATCAAATTGAATGTGCTGAATATATGAACGTATCACGTCCTACTTTTGCTAGGATTCTTGTTTCCGCCAGAACTAAAATCGCTGATAGTTTAATAAACGGTAAAGGTATTAGTATAAATGAAGACGCTAATACTGAATTTATACCTCACGGCAGAGGCAGAGGCCAAGGTCGTGGCAGAGGCAGAGGTCCGGGCAACGGCTTGGGACGTAATACAAAATAAGAAAGCTCCCTTTTTAGGGAAGCTTTTTTTGTTCTGTGTAATATCCTTATTCAACATATGTCTTTGTTTTCTACATAAGTCGGCACAATATCTTTAATAAATTTCCGAATTTCCTTAGGTTCCTGTTTGCATAGTTCTTTTAGTTCTTCCAAGTTCTTTATAAATTTATCTTCATCAATTTCTATTGGACAACCAATATGTATCAATTTATTTTCTGTATCCTTCATACCTTCTTCAGCCATCAAAAGTTCTTCGTATAATTTTTCCCCTGGTCGAAGTCCGCTGAAACTAATATCTATATCTACATAAGGTTTATATCCCGATAAACGTATAAGGTTTTCTGCAAGGTCTAAAATTCGAACGGGTTCCCCCATATTAAGTACAAATATTTCACCACCTTTTGCAAATGCTCCCGCCTGTAAGACTAAAGTAACTGCTTCAGAAATTGTCATAAAATAACGAATAATATCGTGATGAGTTACAGTTATCGGTCCACCCGCTTTAATTTGTTTCTTAAACAATGGTATAACACTACCATTAGAACCAAGAACATTTCCAAAACGAACCGCTACAAACTCTGTATTTGATCGGTTATTATAGGTCTGCACAATCATCTCACACATACGTTTGGATGCACCCATAATATTCGTTGGATTCACAGCTTTGTCCGTTGAAATCAATACGAATTTTTCAACGCCATAAGCATCCGCTGCCTTTACAGTTATCCACGTGCCTAAAACATTGTTTTTTATTGATTCATTTGGGTTGTCTTCCATTAATGGTACATGCTTATGTGCAGCGGCGTGATAAATAGTTTGTGGTCTGTATTTGTTAAAAATATAATTCATTCTAGCTGAATCACGTACAGATGCAATTAACACCACCAAATCTAATTCTGGATAAGACACCTTTAATTCTTGTTGGATATCATAGACATTATTCTCATAAATATCTAGAATGACCAATTGTTTTGGATTTCTTTGTGCTAATTGCCTACACAACTCACTTCCTATTGATCCTCCACCACCTGTTACCAAAATCACTTTGTCCTCAGTGTAACTTTGTATGGAATCCATATTTACTTCAATTGTATCCCTATTAAGCAAATCCCCTATATCAACATCACGAAGTTTACCGAGGCTAATTTCATCATTCATAAATTGATATATCCCAGGGAGTATTTTTAATGAGCACGAAGTCTCCTTGCAAATATCAACAATTTCACTAATTGCTTTTTTATCAGCTGAAGGCATTGTAATAATTATTTCTTGTATTTGATAAAGATTAACGCATTCGATAATATCTTTTCTCGTGCCGATTATTTTTACTCCATGAATATATGTCCCCTGTTTTTTAGGGTCATCATCAATTGCACACTTTATAAATTTATTTTCAACACGCTTATTAATCCTACTTTCCTTGATGATGACATTTGCTGCACTACCAGCACCAATTATCATGACCGTTTTTTTCTGATTCTTATTTCTCAACTCACGTACTAAATATCTCAAAACACGATATGAAAAACGATTGGCTAAGGTTAGGAAAAAAAGACATCCCCCATAAAGAACGAAATAACTTCTAGGGATTTGATATTGAAAAACGTCCATACCAATTATTTGTGTGATTGATGCAATAATTGTCGCATTCAAAACATTTTGCATCTCAATAATACTCGCATAACGCCAAACACTATGATATAACTTGAATAAATAAAATATGAGTACAGTAATTATCAAATTAATAGGAAGATAAGACCACATGGAGTCTAAATATTGTGGTTCTATTTTATTTAGATCTAAATCAAACCTAAGTAATAATCCAAAAATGCTAGAACAAACAATGACTATCACATCAACAAACATGATATACATTCTTCTAATTATTAACTTTTTATGGATTTCTCTACTGCTCATTCTATATTTCCTCATTTTAATGTATATGGCCATTCACATAAAAAAAAACATAAGATACTCTGCTATAGTTTATTAGAGTTGAATGTTAATTCATATGCTTTCTACACTAAATATTCTGTTCTTACAATTCTTTATAATTCCTACATACTACCATAATTTTACGTAAAAGTAAATATATCCCAAGGTTTACCGTACTTAGTCACACTCCCTTGAATTCACTAATCCGCTATAATTAGCTTTCAAACCATGAAGCTCTGTTTTTATTCTAAACCCGGAAACTCTAATTGTCTTAAAGCTTCAAACAAAATAATGTTAGCACAATTTGAAAGATTCAAAGATCTTAGCCTAGTATTTTGGCTCATCGGAATCCTTATTGCCATATCCTTATTTTCCTCAATAAACTCTTTAGGTAAACCCTTAGTCTCCCTACCAAACAGAATCATGTCTTCATCTTTAAACTCAACATCAGCATACATCTCTCCGCCTTTAGTAGTAGCTAAGAACATTCTGTTACCCTTATATTTTTCTAGAAATTCTTCTAAACTATCGTGAACCTCTAAATCTAGATATTTCCAATAATCCAGCCCTGCCCTTCTCACCGACTTTTCGTCTATATTAAAGCCTAACGGTTTTATCAGATGAAGCTTTGTATCAGTTGCAGCACAAGTTCTTGCTATGTTCCCCGTGTTTTGTGGTATTTCCGGTTCTACAAATACTATATGAAGTGTCATAAACGCCTTCCTTTCTACTATGTTATGAGAAAAATTATACAGGCAATAGTTAAAAGTGTCAATTCCAAAAAAATAAAGACAAATCTTTAAAAATATTATATAATGCTTACGTAATAAAAACTAAGGGGGAAATATGAAACAAATAAATATTGGATTATTAGGTATAGGTAACGTCGGTGGCGGTACTTATCAAATACTAAATAACAATCACGATGTTATTTCAGAGCGAACAGACGCTGATATTCGTGTTACAAAAGCGTTGACTCACAACTTAAATAAAAAAAGAAAATTCGAAATTCCATCAGATATACTTACTACTAATGCTGATGAAATACTAAACGATAGTAATATCAATATCATTGTAGAAGCTCTAGGCGGAATTGAACCGGCTTCTACTTATATGTTAAAAGCCATGCAATCCGGTAAACATGTCGTAACCGCTAACAAAGCCGCAGTTGCTGCTAATTACGAAAAGCTTATGACTGTAGCAAACGAAAACAACGTAATGCTTCTAACTGAAGCATGTGTTGCAGGCGCTATACCCGCACTTGCTTCTATTCAGACATCTCTTCAAGGAAATCGATTTTATGAAGTAAGTGGTATATTAAACGGTACAACTAATTACATAATGTCTAAAATGTATAATGAAGGCTTAGCTTATGCTGATGTATTAAAAGATGCTCAAGCTAAAGGATTTGCTGAAGCTGATCCTACTGATGATGTAATGGGATATGATATAGCAAACAAACTTTCAATACTAGTAGCCCTTACTTTTAATCAGTATATACATCCTAAAGATATCCCTACCGTAGGTATTACTAATATCACTAAAGAAGATATTGATATTGCTAAGACTAATGGCACTAAAATCAAACTAATAGGTAGCGCAATATTATCTGAAACAGGTAAGCTTAGCTGTTCGGTTAAACCCGTTAATATTAATTGCACTCATCCCCTATTTAGTGTTGACAACGAATTCAATGCAGTGTATCTTAAGGGAGATGCTTTTGGAGAACTTATGTACTACGGCAAAGGTGCTGGTCCACTTCCTACAGGAAGTGCAGTCGTAGGCGACATTATTTCAATCATTAACAATATTTGGAGGTAATTATGACACTATTAAAACAATGGCAAAAACTATTAGATAATCTTACTGAGGAAAGCTACGAAGAATTCTTTAAAGAGTATTCTGAAGCTGAAACTAGAATTTATAAAGATATACTATCTAATCATGCTACGACGCTTAAAGGCACATTCACTGAACTTGCAGAAAAATTTCAAGTACGTCCTGTTATCTTTATAGCTTTTGTAGATGGTATTAACACGAGCTTAGAAAATGAATACGAACTTGATAGTATTGAATTAGATACTGAACTTTCTTTTAACATAGATTTCCATAAACTGTTTTTCAATATGTTAAAAGCAGATGCAGATTATTTATACTCATTAGAGGAATGGAAAGGTATTTTTACTGAAGAGGAAGAAATAGAAATTGCTAAGGAATTTAAGCGTTCTAGAACAGTAAAACGAGATACTCCTAAAATCAAAAGAAACGATTCCTGTCCGTGCGGAAGTGGTAAGAAATATAAAAACTGTTGTGGTAAAAACTAAGCACTAAAAAATCGCTGATTGTTTCAGCGATTTTTAAATTACAAAGAATTCTAAAGTGCTTATTAGCTTCCTTTTGTCTATCGGTTTAGATAAATGTGCATTTGCTCCTTTTAATAAAGATAACGTAACATCTTCATGATATGCATTTGCCGAAAGTATAATAATCGGTATTTTTTTATTTTCATTTCTTATCATCTTCGTACATGAATAACCATCCATAAGAGGCATTTTAACATCCATCACTATCGCATCAAAATAATCTTCTTCATATCGTTTATATTGTTCAAATGCTTCTACTCCATTGTATGCAATTTCAACCATACATCCCACTTTTAATAAAATCTTATTTAATATTTTTAGGTTGATTTGGTTATCATCTACAATGAGTATTTTCTTACCTTTTAATTTATTGGCATCTTCTAAACCTAAATAACTATTAGGTTTTTTTAAATATTCATCTTTGCTTATCTCTATTAAGGGTAAAGTAACAGTACAAAAAGTACCCTTTCCATATTTGCTTCTTATATTAATATCTCCACCTAATATCTCTATTAGATTTTTAACTATTGATAATCCTAATCCACTTCCGTCACCAGCGCTAATTAATTTGTTGTTTTCTCTGGTGAAAGGCACAAATAACTTTTCCATGAATTCCTTTGAGATACCTATTCCGTTGTCAACTATTTTAACGGTCATCTCGGTTTCATTTTCATTTTTTTTATTAAATTCTATTTTAAAATAAACTTTACCAAATTCAGGAGTGTATTTTATTGCATTACTTAAAAGATTAATTATAATCTGATTTAGTCTTAATCTGTCAGTAAACAAGTAACTAGGTATATCTCCATTTTCTAAATATGCAAATTTTATGTTCTTGTTTTCAGCTTTTACACTAAAAATTTTTAAAATACTATTTATAAAGTTTTTGTATTCGATAATATCAGGTTTTATTTCTATCTTACCAGTCTCAATGGTGTGTAAATCAAGCATGTCATTCAATAAACCCGAAAGATATTCGCTAGAAGTTTTAATGTCTTTAAAATACCTAAGTGTATTATCATTTTCAGCCTCGGTTATTCCAAACTCTGCAAAATTAACTATTGCATTCATAGGTGTCCTCATATTATGACTAAGTCTACTTAATAAAGCTTTTTGAAAATCCGTCTCCTTCCCAAGTTTTTTATTAGATAATATATTATCCTCATCTTTGGCATACAATTCTTCAAATTTACTTGGATTTATATAATTAACATAAAGCAGTACAACTCCGTCATTTTTCTTTACTATATTAGCTTTCTCATTTATCCAGTAATACTTCCCTGTTTTTCTATTTAAACTTCTATAAGTACATTCATAGCCTGACTTATCATTTTCTATAGCATAATCAGTAGTTTCTTTAAGTCTTTTTCTGTCTTCTGGATGTATATAGCTATACATATAACGCTCATACTCCGTAGCAAGTTTTTCATATGTACCTTCAAAAAAATCAAGTGTTTCTTTATTAAAATAAATAATCGAAAGTTCACCCCCTACTATTTCATATACCTCTATTGGCACATTAATAGCATCTAAAGTGTTCCTTTCGATTTCATTCAATTCATATAATTTATAATCATCCATAATTTTACCAATCATTTATATAACTTTATATATATTTATAATACCACTCCATTTAATTAAGTCAATAAAGATGTAAAAAATGGAATGCTTTATGTAATAATCGGTGCGCATCTGTGCACTTTGTGTGAACCAAAAATAAGACCGCCCTATTAAAAGGGCGTTTAATCCATCTTTGATTTTATATAATGAACTTAAACTATATCAGTAATTTCAGCTAATACTCTATTTCCATTCTAATTCCATGCCTACTAATACACTTTTCCCTCCGCACCTATTATACATAGTAGCTCTTACTTCAAAGGAAGTACAATGACTAGGATAAAACTCTGGTATTTTTTCATTTTCAAAATATTCTATCGTTTTTTTAACTTTATACTCTTTAGGATTAAACAGATGTAAGCCACCAATCAAACCCAGTACATTTTGCTTGCCAGTGATTTTTTTCGCATATTCTACAATATTACATATTCCACTGTGAGAACACCCTGTAATTATATAAATCCCGTTATCCCCTTCATAAACAAGTGCTGAATCATCTAACATGGAATCTCCTATTACTTTACCACTATCAATTTCCCTAAATCTATATTCATATCTTGGCTCAAAATTCATAGTAACAGGAATTTCTCCAAGGTATGTAATATTTTTAGATATTTTAACTGGCGTTTCGCTAGTGATAACATTATATTGTTCTTCTAATTCTTTCAACATTACAGGCATGCCTATTGATTTATTATTACTAATCTTTTTTTCGAATGCTCCCTTATGACAAACAATCTTTGCATCTGACTTCACTTCTTTATTAAATCTTACAATACCTCCTGTATGGTCATCATGACCATGGGAAAAAGTTATTACATCTAAATCTGAAAGATCAAGTCCCATTATCTTTGCATTATCTAAAAAAATCCCCGAGTATCCCATATCGAATAGAATCTTTGTTCCCTCATCTTCAATATAAAAAGACACCCCTGGTTCTGCAAAATATGATTCTGTTATACCTGTATTATCGTCTACACAGTTGTCCAGTAAAACTTTAAGTTTCATATGCTTTTTCTCCTTTATCTTCATAATTCATACATTTTCTTGGCTAGTTATCATTACAAAAAATATATAAACCTTGCATTCAAAGTAACACCTCAAAACTCGAGATTAACTAATTGAAATATATACCTATCTTAAGAAACAATATATTAATTACATATTGATGCCACTGGAATTTAATAATTAAATTTTTAAACATTTCTCTCGTGTCTTTAATTCTTCTATTTAGAGTACATATTTTATAATCATTGTATCTCATCAAAGAAGTAAATTCAATTAACAGATTAAATTTACTCAAACACTCCATCATAAATATAATGAGTATGCTTAGTGTAGATGCTTTTAAAAAACAAAAAACCGCTTAAATTAGATATTATATTTAACAATAGCAAGTATACCTTAAAAACAAACTACTATTGGATTATTTGCAAAAAAACCAATTAAATCGAACTATTAAAAAAACTAGAGCAATTATCATATGCCCTAGCCTAAATTTATTACTTAATTTTTGATGTTACTATAAAATTTCACAAAAGCGTTAAATGAGCATTTATACTCAATCTTTAGTTTTATGTACTAAGTCACTACCATAACTATTATCAAAAAATGTCTTTGAATATTTTTCAAGTTTCCATTCAGGCACTTTGCATTTAGGGCATGGTTTTACTACCCATTTATTTCTAAGCCAGCGTGCAGCACGCGAGCTCCTCGAATTATATACTTTAAATGATTTACCGCAGTGAGTAGTAACTATTGCAATGTCACCCCTCTTTTCAATGCTTTTTACTCCATGTAAATATCCGCCCTTTGAAGGCCACAACTTCATCTGTTCAATTAAATCAAATAGCTGTGCATTTTTTCTATAATATCTTTTTTTTACTTCAGCCATTATACTCTAACCTTCCCATCTAAAACTTCATTAGACTGCTTAATAATCTCACTCATAAGCTTAACCCCTACTTTTGAAATGGCTACTATTTCCGTTTCTACATTATCTTTCCAAGATTCAATCACTACGTTTTCTAACACACTGTTTACTTCTACCGGGCCTTTATCAGTTTTAGCAAAACCTTTAATTCTATATGTATCTTTAGATAGATTATTAATAAATTCATTAAGTTTATCATAATCAAGTATCTCTTCAGCTCTAATGATAAAGGTATATGGCCTCGTTTCATATGTATTCGTTGTCTGATTACTTACAGCGTGATTTTCAATAAACTTGGAAACCACATTTTTGATATCTAGGCTACAATAAGTTGCAGGATAAATGTAGGCATATGGGTTTACTTTCTTTATTTCTTCTTCTATCTCTCGTAATTTTTCATCTTCAATTAAATCCATTTTATTTACTATAATTGCATTAGCATGCTCAATTTGTCTTGTGATTGATACCATAACATCCATTAATTCAATAAAGTTTAGGGCATCTACTATACATACCGAACCTTCCAATTTAAGATTCCCACTAGTCTCTTTTTCAATACCTCTTACTATTTCATCCATATTAGACGGATCTGCTAGACCTGATGATTCTATGAAAAGATAATCAATGTCTTTTTTTGACATTTCTATTAAACTTTCTACAAATTTATCTTTAATACAAGCACAAAATATGGACCCATTAGTAAGTTCCGCCATATCAATTCCATCACTTGTAACCAATTTAGCATCTATATTAATTTCGCCAAATTCGTTAATTATTAATCCTATTTTTTCATCGCTGTAAGAAGCTATTAGCGATTGCATCATTGTCGTTTTTCCTGAACCTAAAAATCCAGTAAGTATTATTATCTTTACCATATTTTTTCCTTTTTCTAAATAAAAAATGGCGAGGAACCCGAGAGTTTCACTCGGCTACATAGATTTAGAGTCTATGTGATCCATCCGATCCGTTCCCCACAACGTAAGCATTATATCACACTAGCTAGCATAATTACAGTACCAATTTCTAACAAATCAAATACTGAATTTTCTTTATTATGCGCTATTGCTTCCTCGTTTAAACTAACTGGTATACCAGGTGATGCATATAAAACATCATCCTTTAACATGTCAGTATTTATCCAATCTCCTTCATTTGTAAAATCCAGAATATATGAATAATTTTTGATATTTTCTTTAACTATAACTTCAATTTCTTTGTTGACTTGTAAATGTTTATCGTAAACTTTTGGTTTATACCCTTTTCCTTTTAATATTGAATATGCTTCTTTTCCTAGGATGCCATATCCAAGCATTAATATATCATTTTTTTCAATGACTCGGCCATTTTTTTTAGCCATTTGAAACATTACTTCAATAAAACCCAGCGATGTACAATAGTTATTATCTCCAATCGCACCGGTCTTTATATTTAATGCTAAATATCTATCGTCATCTGCCATAAACAATATATCAGCTCCACTACTTATAGCTTCATGCATACCATTAACATCAGTGTTTTCTGTCACTGAAACATTAAATCCTGCAGTACGAATTATGGCAGCCACTGACTCCGAAAATTTCGAAATAAGACCCATTCCTTGAGTGATCGGAACAACAGACACTTTAAGTTTTATTTGAGCATTACTAATATCTTCCGATTTAAGATTGCAAGATGCTTTCATTAATTCTGTTAAATCTAGACCCGTTTTTCTTTTAAGCTCCCTATTATATAATTCCATCTGAGCTTCCATATTATCTATCCATTTTGCTACTAATCTAGTCATATTTCACCTCACAGTTTCATAGTTTCGCCATCAATAAAATTTATACTTCTTCCGTATTTTTTAATTGTTGCACTACCCTCCATCGCCATTGCAAGTCTCTCTATTCCAAAACCTATACCAACCCATGTATCAAATACATCCCAGTTAGCATCCAAATCATGTGGACCATAACTACCCGATGCTACTTCTATTCCGTTTATTTCTATATCTATAGTAGAACCATAAACCGCAGACTTTTCTACCACTAATTCATAATTTTTAACGCCTAATGCTTCCATAGCGCCATGAGCTAACGCCTTAAGTGTATCTAGTTGCTTACCATCTTCTACGCTAGCTATTTCTACCATATTAAGCATTGTAAACTCATTCATATGCTTAGCACCTTGTGACTCTTTTCTAAAGCACGAACCTATTTCAAATATTTTAACAGGTTCTTTAGTTATTCTTCTTAATTCTCTCATTACCACATATAAATTAGGTGCAAGCATAGGTCTTAAGCACTTATTTTTATCTATCCAAAACACCTGAGAAAAAAGATGATTTTCTTCATCTATAGTCATAGCTTTAAGCTGGTCCTTAGATATAATGGTAGGCGTCAATACTTTTGTATAATCCTTTGTCATAAGCCACTTAGATAGCTTATTACCAACTTCATCACTAATTGTTATATGTTTGTTATTCAAAAGATTTTTAATGTTTTCTTTACCTTTTTTTACGCTACTAATTTCTATTTCCCTGAATTTTATATTTCTATCTTCATTATCTGAGAATTCAAGTTCAAGTATATCATTATCGCAATTAAGTTGTTTTAATCTTTCTATTTGAGTTACTGTAAAATGTTCCATCGTTATCTCCTTAAAGCAGTTTCATTAATTCCTCTTTCAAATTAATATTTGCTGCTGTCAATTCCTCTTCTGTGTCTTCACAGTTAATAAATATCCCTCTAAAGTCTGTACCATCAGAATAGTCCCATATTACTTCATCATATCCAAATAATTTTTCTTCAAGTTTTAGAGGCCGTGCTTCAGCCATTATATGTTCGCCTTCTTTGTGTATTTCTCCGTTTTTCATAATGTAATTTTCGTATATCGAAAATTTTCTAAATTTTTTTTGTTCATCAGGAAATTTATTATTTGTTTTAATATCAACTAATTCTTTTAACAAATTCATACCACTTGACTTAAGCACAACCGCTGGTGTTTGACTTGGAATACGGGCATCAATTTCTAGTACCTTAAGTTCACCTCTAGCATGTATAACTTCTACATCCATTATTCCTTTTAGCTCAATAATTCTAGCTATTTTTAAAGCGATTTCACTAAACTTTTTTTCTTCGTTTTTTGTTAATATTGTAGGTGCAGTCACTTGGCAACAGTCAAATACATCATCCATATGAATTTTTGTTGCTGCATAAGTACGGTAGTTTATACCGTTTCCAATTACCTCAATAGAATATGAAGGTCCTTCTAGGTACTCTTGTATTATATAATTCTGATTATTAATATATTCTTTTAGTCCTTCTTCATTATCAACCTTTACTACTCCATGTGATCCGCTTTCGGAAACAGGTTTTACTATATATGGAGCTACGCAGTCAGGATAATACCTAGGCGCACATATGTCATTTTTCAAAAACAATTCATCTGATTTTAACTTAGAAGACGTAATCATGTATGTTTCTAAATCAAAGGCTACTAAAAGATTGTTTTTTTCTGCTATTTTGTATATTGCTTTTATTACATCAAGATTTTCCATTGCAGGAAGAATAATATCTGAATTTTTAAGAGCCAAAACTACGTTTTCATCTTCATTAATCACGTCTCCACATACGAACTCATCGCATATATTTGACGCCATAACTTCTGGATTAATGTCGATTAATGTACTTATGTAACCAGCTTTTTTAGCCAAATAAACAGCTTCTGTTCCCTGCAGCTTTCCGCCTACTATAGCAATCTTCATATTAAATACCTCTTTGATGTTCTTTAAGCTTTTTTTCGTATTCTTTATATTCATCTTTAGTAGCAAGTTCTAATCCCATATCATTTAATATAGCTTTAACTTCCACTATAGTTCGGCCTCCCTCATCAACGTCCATTGTACTGTGAGCAACACCCATAAATCCAGATTTGGGAGGTATAATCGAAGTAACCAAGTTTGCTCCTGCATTTATTCTATCTTTAAGACCTGATATTCCGTCTACATCAAGTGATGCTGGTATTAATACGTGAGGATACATTATTCTCATAAGAGCTATGATGGTAAGCTCCTCTCTTCTTGTAGGCGTTTTAACATTTTCCATTGGACTGCCTTCTTGAGGAATGAAGCTCATTACTCTCATTTGGCTAGCTTTAATATCGCCCATAACAAGAAGTGAATCCGCTATGTCTTCAGGAGATTCTCCAATTCCTGCCAGTAGGCCTTCTTCTATGAGCATGCCTTTATCTCTAGCATATAGCTTAGCATCCATTCTTTCATCGTATTCTTGACCTATCCTCATATTAGAAAAAAGCTCTCTATTATGTGTTTCTTGGTATAGGGCATACCAATCGGTTTTTATTGCAGCAAAGTCATCTATAATGTCATTTGGAATAACACCCGGGGATATCATAACGGGTGTATCGTATTCTCCTTTTATAACATCGATTATTTCTAGCACTGACTGAAACTTTTCTTTATGATACTCAGGATCTTCTCCCATTGTTAAATCAATTAAGTTTACACCATCGTTAATTAATGCCTTAGAAATTTCCAAAACTTCTTCCTTAGACTTTCTATATCTTTCAATTTTATTACTTGCTCTGAAGTAGCAAAAATTACAATTGTTTCTACAATACGTAGTAAAGTAAACAAAACCATAAGAATAAATTTTATTCCCACAAACTGAGTTTCTAACATTCTTTGCATGCTCAAAAAGTTTCGCGATTTCTTTATCATCATCACAAGTCAGATATTGAACAATTTGTTCCTTACTTAATTTTTCTCCGGAAGGGAAAATATTAATTTTCATTTTTTGTCCTCCTAAAACATCATAGCTTTTATATATTTATCTTGAAAATCTCTTCGTGCCGACAACTCTATATGTTCTATCTCCTTAGCGGATTCTATTATGTCATTCATTGACTTTTTAGAAAGTAGCGCCATGGACGCTCCTATACCAGCTGAATTTCCTATGTTATGTATTTTATCTAAAGGCACATTAGGTAGCAAGCCTAAATTAATAGAATTTTCCATGTTAATATGACTTCCAAAAGCTCCTGCAACGCTAATTCTTTCTAATTCTTCTAGACTTATATTAGCTTCTTCCATCATGGTTTCTATTCCTGCTGCAATTGCAGCTTTTGCAAGCTGTACTTCTCTAACATCTTTTTGAGTAATTACAACCTTCGCATTACTATCATCTGAATAAAGCACAAATTGGTTACCTTTGTCGCCAGGTTCTACTCTTTCTATTACAGCTTCCGGAACTTCATTTTTTTCTAATTTAATTCTATCTAGTATTTTACCTTTTTTATCAACTACGCCTGAACTAATCATCTGCCCAACTGCATCAATAATTCCAGAGCCACATATTCCTATAGGCTTTTCTTCACCTATTGTCTTAATTTGTACGCCATCGCTATTTATATAAACCTTCTCTATTGCGCCGTTTGCTGCTCTCATGCCTTGAAGAATAGAACTTCCTTCAAATGCAGGACCTGCTGCTGTGGAACAAGTATAAGCTTTATTCTTTCCGGACAGTACTATTTCTCCGTTAGTTCCGATATCAATAAACAAATGCCCTTTATCCTTCTTCATTATATCAGTAGTCACTATTCCTGCTGTTATATCTGAACCCACGTGACCAGCAATATTGGGAAGTAGTTCCACTGTTCCATAATTATTAATAGCTATTCCAAGGTCCTTCGCGTTAGTAACCTTATAATCACAAAAAACTGGTGTAAATGGTGATACCGCAAGTTGAGTAGGAGCTACATCCCAAAACAAATGACTCATTGTAGTATTACCACATGCAACTATTTTATATATATTCTCACGTTTTATATTGTGTAAATTTTCAAATTCATAAATCATTTCATTAATTTTATTTATTAATACATCATGAAGTAGATGTCTATGCTCTTCGCTATTAGTAAAATCAATTCTTGAAATTACATCTGCACCGTAAACGCCTTGAGGATTAGTTACTGCTTTAATTCCAATTATCTCTTCTTTATACAAATCCCATAACATTAATACGACTGTAGTAGTTCCGATGTCTATAGCAATCCCGTAATTATCTTTACCTGTATCACCGTCTTCTACATCGATAACGTAATCATCAATAATAGTTAATGTGAACTCTTCATTTCTACTAATTATTTCAGGTAATTTTATTAGTGCTTGTCTTCTAAAAAACAGTTCGCTGTATCCTAATATCTTTCTGATTTTAGATTCATCATCTAGCTGGTTTTTCAATGTTGATTTTTCTAGCTTAATGGTTTCTTTTGTTAAATTTAGATCAAAGCTAAAATCTTTAGGAATCTTAAACAGCTTTTCTTTTCTTGAATTAATATTTTTGGTTTCAGGGACAAATACCTCTATATCAGTTAACGGTTTACAGCAACAAGCCAATCTATAGTTATTACTTATTTCTGTTTCTGTAATAGCGCATTTATGCTCATTTATCTGTTCGACCGATCCTTTTGATATCTTGACCTTACATTTTCCGCAAGTTCCTGCACCTGCACAATTTCCGTCAATACTAACACCTATTCTTGAAGCTACCTCTAAAATAGTTTCGTTTTCCATAGCTGCTTCAGTTACATTTTGTGGCATAAAAGTGATTTTCATTTTTCCCCCCGTTATTTATTAATACTTTTGCTCTTAGTGCAATACAGACATCCGCCATGGTTCCCTAAACAAGTGCTACATTCAACAGGAAATTCAATTGTATCGTCATCTGCTAGCATATATAAACCCACAATTGATTTTTGAGGAATCATAAGTCCACTGTCTTTTACTGTTACTCCTATTTTTTCAAAATCAATTATATTTTTCATATCTACGGTAGAAATTACAGGCATTCCAAAATATCCTGGCCCTAAAGTTTTAGAAAGTTTATATTTTAGGTTAGGATTAGTAGCATATTTGCTTAATGCGTCTTTCTCTATAAATTCCCTAATCTTATCAGATGCAGCATCTACAAACGAAGTCCCCCAGCTATCAGCATATAGGAAATTCATAATGTCTTCTTCACTTTCAAACCAGCATTCGTTTACAGTTATAAGATAAGTATAAATACATACAATATTTTCATCAGGTATTTTAGAAAAAAAGTTACATTTAAATTCTGTACCATCAATTACGATTTTATTATCCTTATAGACAGTACCATCATAATCAGAAATCAGAACATTAATGTCAATATCATGTTCACCTGCTTCAAGCACTTTAAGGGCTCTTTCCATCATCTTAACATGTTTAGTTTTGTCCATATCAAAACCACATGTACTTATGAAGTTTTCTAAGGCAGAAGACATTAAGTCTTCATTATTAATGTGTATCAAATAATTTTTCAATTTATACCTCTTCAATTGGTTTAGGTGGCAAAATTAATTGCCACCTTTTAATTTTTTCCTATTTACTTTTTAACATATGACTTAACAGTTTCAATTAACTCTTCACTTGAAGGTATTATTGATATGAATTTCTGTTCACCGTTAATGCACATGCACGGGAGATTCTGAATTCCCATTTTTCTAGTTCTAGCAATATCTTC
>JAENWG010000039.1 GCA_016650175.1 Peptostreptococcaceae bacterium
GAAAAGAGGTCTAGTATTTCTACTAGACCACTATCAGTTAGTTCGTATTTAGTATGAAATTGAACCGCCGTGTACGGAACCGTACGCACGGTGGTGTGAGAGGTCGGGGAAATTAATTAATTTTCCCTCCTACTCGATTTATTCAAAGATTCTTGCATATATCTTAGTACATTAAGTATAATAGTAATAGAAGTAAAATTTTAGGACGAGGGGTTAGTCTTTATGAGAAAAATTAGTGAAGTATCAATAATTGGGATGGGATCTTTGGGGATACTGTTTGGTAACTTTTTTATTAATAAAATGGGCAGAGAGGCAGTGACGTATATTGCCAATAAGGAACGCATAAAGAAGTATAAAGAAAATGGGATTTACTGCAACGGAAGTAAATGTGATTTTAAATTCAAAGACGTAAATTCACAAACTAAACCTGCGGAACTTTTGATATTTGCAGTTAAAGCTACAGCACTAAATAAGGCAATAAGAGATTCTAAAAAACTAGTTGGTGCAAACACAATTATAATCTCTCTTCTGAATGGGATTACAAGCGAGAGAATCATCGGAAATGCATTTGGTAATGACCATGTTTTGCATTGCGTAGCACAAGGAATGGATGCGGTTAAAATAGAAAATAAGTTTACATATTCAAACATGGGAGAATTGTGCATAGGTATATTGGGTAATGAAACCAAACAATTACCAAAACTTCAGAAGGTAATAAATCTATTTGATGAGATTGAATTACCATATACTTTAGAAGAAGATATTAACCATAGACTTTGGAGCAAATGGATGCTGAATGTAGGTGTCAACCAGGTAGTTATGATAAATAAGGGAACATATAAAACTGTGCAAGAAGACGGTGAAGCTAAAGAAACTATGAAAGCTGCTATGAGAGAGGTAATAAAGCTGGCTGAGTGCGAAAAAATAAATTTAACAGAAGAGGATCTGAACGGTTATGTTGAGTTGGTTGACAGTTTGAATCCAGAAGGGATGCCTTCTATGAGACAGGATGGAATCGCTAAAAGGTACTCAGAGGTGGAATATTTTTCGGGAGCAGTGATTAAAGAGGCTGAAAAATATGGAATAGATGTCCCTGTAAATAGGATGCTATATAATGAAATTAAGAAGTTAGAAGAAAAATACGAACCACTTTTATAATAATTTATTAACACAATGGTAATAAAACCCTCATATGAACAAGAACAAAATAATTTTTGTGATATAATAATTTCAGTAGCATAAAAGTATACACATAAAATAAAATAAGCAGTTTGTCTTAGTGGATAGATTTAATATAAATACTTTTAGCATTTTAATGTTTAAAGGAGGATTATATGAGCAAAATGATTTTAATTTCGAATAGATTACCGGTAACTATAAAAAAAGACAGCCAAGGCTTTGAATACGAAAGCAGTGTTGGAGGGCTTGCCACTGGACTAAAGAGTTATCATGAACACACAAACAGCATATGGGTTGGATGGCCAGGTATTACTAATGAAAGCCTAAGCTCAGAGGAGACAATAGACATTCGTCAAGTATTAGATAAACAGTTTAAATGTCTACCAGTTTTCATGTCAGAACTTGAAATAGAAGAGTTTTATTATGGGTTTTGCAACAAGACCATTTGGCCACTATTTCATTATTTTACGAATAAAACAGAATATGATTTAGACCTTTGGGAAGCTTATGTTAAAGTAAACAAAAAGTTTTTTGATGTTGTTGAACCGCTTATCGAAAACGGAGATACGATATGGATTCACGATTATCAGCTGATGTTACTTCCCCAAATGATTAAAGAGAAGCATCCAAATACCAAAATTGGTTTCTTTTTGCATATACCTTTCCCTTCATATGAAATTTTCAGATTGCTAGTTTGGCGAGACGAAATTCTACAGGGATTGCTTGGGGCAGATTTGATAGGATTTCATACATATGAATATGTGCGTCACTTTTTAAGTAGTGTGCGCCGTTTGCTGGGATTTGATAATAACCTTAACCACATCATATACGAAGATAGAAATATACATGTCGATGCTTTTCCAATGGGAATTGATCATGAACGTTTTGCAAAAGAATATGACACACCTGAGTTTCTTACTGAGGTTAGACAAATCAAACAAAACACACGCGGAGAAAAAATTATTTTGTCAGTAGATAGACTGGATTATACGAAAGGAATTCCAGAGAAAATCCGAGCGTTTGATGAATTTTTATGCAAGTATCCAGAGTACAAGGGTAAAGTAAGATTTCACTTGATTGTTGCCCCATCGCGTATTGAAGTTGACACATATGAGAACTTAAAAAGTGAAATTGATGAGCTAGTTAGCCAGATTAACGGGAAACATGCAACAGTAAGTTGGATGCCAATCTGGTTTTATTTTCAATCGTTCAGTCAAGAGAGCTTGATTGCATTGTATAAACATGCCGATGTCTTGCTCGCAACTCCATTGCGAGATGGTATGAATTTAGTTGCAAAAGAATATATTGCGGCAAGAACAGACTATAAAGGCATGGTCGTAATAAGTGAAACAGCAGGTGTAGCAAGTGAGATAGGTGAAGTTGTAGTTGTCAATGCGAATGACTGTAATGCTATTGTAAATGGAATAAAAACAGCATTAGAAATGCCAACCGAAGAAAAAATTGCGGTTAATCGTATTCTAAATAAACGACTTAAACGTTACAACGTAGAGTTTTGGGCTGACCAGTTTATAAATTCATTATCTCAGACAACGGAAGATTCAAAGCAATCAGCAACGAAGAGTATAGACCGCAGTTTATCTGTTATTACAGATGCATATAAAAAGGCGAGCAAACGAATGATTTTTCTCGATTATGATGGCACATTGGTTGGTTTTGAATCTATTCCTCAGCAAGCAAAGCCAGATATAGAGCTTAAGAGGTTATTGTTTAACCTTGTTGAAGACCCGAAAAATACTGTTGTAATAGTCTCTGGAAGAGATCGCTTTACGTTAGAAAGCTGGCTTGGGGATCTTAGATTGTACATGATTGCCGCACATGGGTTGTGGAGGCGTGAGCCCGACGGAGAATGGGTTATGACGGCAACACTAGATAACAGTTGGAAAGCAAATGTGGAAAGTATGATGCAAATGTATACGGACCGTATGCCAGGTGCACTTATTGAGGAGAAAGACTACTCTTTAGCTTTTCATTATAGGCAATGCGAGCCTGACATGGTTTCAATGAAACTAGGAGAAGTGAGAGCTGCACTTGAATCTTTAATTCAATCAAACAACTTAAGTATTCAAGAAGGAAATAAAGTTATCGAAGTTAAAGATAGCAGAGTGGACAAAGGTCAAAGTGCATCTGCGTTTTTGCAAAACCAAAAATTTGATTTTATTCTTGCAGTGGGAGATGATTACACTGACGAAGACCTTTTTATGGCGATGCCTAGCAATGCCCATACAATTAAAATTGGTACAGCTAATACGAACGCAAGTTTTCGTTTGAATTCGTGGAAATCGATGCGTTCTCTACTAAAAGAACTTACAAATACTAAAGAAAATTAATGTGCTGATAGAGGGTTTACTATGGGAAAAGCAATTTATGAGAAAAATGATATAAAACTAGATAATTATAACCTGTTGGTGGATGAAGCTTTGTTTCATAATGCCAATGGGTATATTGGAGTACGTTCTGCATTTGAAGAAGGTTATCCAGAGAATTTTAAAACGATTCGAGGGGAGTATATCAATGGATTTTATGATTTTACTCAAACCGAACAGGCAGAAAACATATATGGGCTGGTACATGAAAAACAGACCATGCTAAATGTTGCAGATACACAATCCATCGATATATATTTTGACGATGAAAAATTTAGTATTTTTGAAGGTACAGTGCTAAAAAGTAAAAGATGGGTCGACATGGACAAAGGTATAACCGGGAGATTCGTATCGTGGCGTTCGCCGAAAGGTAAAGAAGTTGAAATCAAAGTGATACGTATGGCATCTTTCTATCAATTGTCACTGTTTACGATAGAGTATCAAATAAAGCCTATCAACTTTTCTGGTGATGTGATGATTGAATCAAACCATAACGGTAATGTAAAAAACTTTTTTGATCCACACGATCCGCGAAATGCAGATGAAAGTTTTCAGTATTTAACACCCGAATCATGCTATATTCAATATGGTGCGTCGTATATTAATTCACACACTTCAAAATCTGGGTTGGAAGTGTGTAGCTGTGTTAAAAACTTTTTATCAGGTGAAAGCGAACGACAATTTATTATAAACGAAAGCAATGCACAATGCCAAATGTCTACGATAGCTCAACCTGGAAAGAAGATTAAGCTAATCAAATATGCTGTGTTTGCAGATTCGCTTCGCGTGGAAAATTGCAAAGTAACCGCGGCGTCAGAAATGAAAAAAGCGCTTTCAGTTTCGTTGCAAGAACTATACAAACACCAAGAAGATTATCTTGCAGAGTACTGGGAAAACAGTTATGTGGAAATACAAGGGGATAATGAACTGGATATGGCGCTGAAATACAATTTGTTTCAGCTGATACAGTCGGTTAGCAAAGA
This sequence comes from Peptostreptococcaceae bacterium, assembly GCA_016650175.1. Lineage (GTDB taxonomy): Bacteria > Bacillota > Clostridia > Peptostreptococcales > Anaerovoracaceae > JAAYHV01. Next base: position 4,547 of record JAENWG010000039.1, read on the forward strand.
TGAATATGGAAATATTGCACCAAAAGGGCTTAGCGGTGAAGGCTATGAAGGACAGTATTTTTGGGATTCGGAAATGTATATACAACCGTTTTTCACAATTACAAATCCTGAAATCACAAAAAGTTTGATTGCGTATCGATATGAGATATTGGATAAGGCTAAAGAAAATGCAAAGTTGTTGGGACACAAAAAAGGTGCGCTATATCCTTGGAGAACTATTATGGGTAAGGAATGCTCGGGCTATTTTCCTGCAGGATCAGCACAATACCATATAAATGGAGACATCGCATATTCAATTATTGCGTATTATCTTGCTACAAAGGACTTGGATTTCATACAGGAAAAAGGCGCGGAAATCATATTTGAAACAGCTAGGCTATGGATGGATGTTGGCAATTTCTATAATGGGCAGTTTCATATAAATGACGTGACAGGTCCAGATGAATATACGTGCATTGTAAACAATAACTATTATACCAACGCACTTGCACAATATAATTTACAATGGGCTGTCAAACTTTATTTTCAGATGAGGAAGTTGCCTGAATTTAGAAAGATGCAAAAGCGAATTAAATTATCATATGAGGAAATCACTGAATTTAAGAAAGCGGCTGAGCAGATGTATCTACCATATGATGAGAAGTTAAAGATTAATCCTCAGGATGATTCTTTTCTGCAAAAGAAACACTGGGATATAGATACCATTCCTAAAAAGAACTTTCCTTTGCTATTACATTATCATCCACTACATTTATACAGGTACCAAGTATGCAAACAACCAGACACAATATTGGCACATTTTATTTTGGAGGATTCACAGCCTCAAGAGGTAATACGCAATTCATTTGCGTATTATGAAAAGATAACAACACATGATTCTTCTTTATCGAGATGCATTTTCAGTATTTCCGCATCACGGTTAGGTCTAGAAGATAAGGCGTTTAAATATTTTGGAGACTCAACAAAACTGGACCTTATGGATTTGCATAAAAACACAAAAGACGGTATTCATACTGCAAACATAGGCGGAAATTATATGGCAATTATCTATGGCTTTGGAGGACTTCGGATTAAAGAAAGCGGTATTTATTTTGCGCCAATATTACCTAAAAAATGGACAGGTTATCGTTTTCGTATTTGCTTTGAGAACCGTCGAATAATTGTAGGTATAACAAAAGATCACTGTACATTTTTCATAGAAAGCGGAGAACCTATAGCAATTAATGTTTACAAAAAGGAATACTTACTTGATGGGAAGTTAACAATACACAGAAAAAAAACATTGCGTCGGGAGGATTAAAATATGAAATATAGTGCTGTAATATTTGACTTAGATGGTGTTATCTGCCACACAGACAACTATCACTATCTAGCATGGAAACAAATAGCTGACGATTTATCTATCTGTTTTGATGAAAAGATTAACAATCGGCTTCGTGGTGTGAGTCGCATGGATAGTCTTGATATAATACTTGAAACATATAACGGAACGTTGACTGATCAAGAAAAAAGAATGTATGCTGAAAAAAAGAATATAATTTACCGTAGTCTGCTTGAAGAAATGTCCCCAACAGACCTTAGCGATGATGTTCGTAAAACGCTAGTTGAGCTGCAAGAGAGAGGATATAAGCTTGCCGTTGGATCTTCTAGTAAAAATGCGAAGCTTATCCTTAATAAGTTAGGGCTTGGCGACTTTTTTGACGCAATATCTGATGGTACGAATGTTACTCGATCTAAACCAGACCCTGAAGTTTTTATTTGTGCGAGCGAATATGTAAAGGTTAAACCTGAAAAATGCATCGTCGTTGAAGATGCTAAAGCTGGAATCGAAGCAGCAATTGCCGCAAATATGGATTCAGCAGCGATTGGAGATGCAACGCTTAGTGGGATGGCAACGCATAACCTAAAGTGCTTGTCAGATCTTCTAGTAATATTATGATATATTACTTAAAAGTTACACGAATTGTTTTAGAGAGAAGGATAAGAGAAGTTAGAAAAAAAGAGTGGTTATTTTAGATAATAAGAAAGTGGGCGTATATAATGGAAAAAAAGATTAAAAATTTAATTGACTTTGCACAAGGTATACACAACAAAGAAAACGGTAAAGAGCTTTATGAGAAGTATAAAGCGGACATTAATACTGTTACACCACAAGATGTTTTTCTTATAGAAAATGAACAACTTAAAATGGGGCTAACCTCTAAGGAGGTATTAGTTTCAGTTGATAAACTTATTAACGTGTTTTATGAAAGCCTAATTAAGTATGAATGGGAAAAGCCAGTTGAAGGAACCTTTATATATTACTTGATGGAAGAGAACGAAGGTTTAAGATTACACTTGGATTCTTTAAAAGTTATTATTAAGAAGCAGGATTATATAGGGGATAGAAATATAATATTAGAATCGCTTAAGGAACTTTCAGTGTACAATGAACATCTTCAAAAACTTGAAAATGTATTATTCCCATATATGGAAAAGAAAATGGATAGATTTGAAGGTTTGAAAATCATGTGGTCATTACATGATGAGGTAAGGAATCATTTAAAAGAATTAATTGAAAAAGTTGAAAAAGGAAACATGAAGAAGGAGTCTTTAAATATTGAGTTAGGAACTTTGTACTATAATTTTTATGGAGTGATCAATAAACAGGAGCTTATATTGTTTCCTGCGGCAACTGGTGTAATAGAACCTGAAGAGTTTATAGCTATGCATTTACAGAGTTTTGAGTATGAATTTGCGTTCATAGAAGCCCCTGAGAAACCAGAAATTAAACTAAGTGACTTTGATAACGGTGTCCTAAAAGACGGTATAATTCAGATGGAAACAGGGAAGTTAAACTTCGAAGAAATAGAGCATATGATTAATGCTATGCCTATAGATGTAACGTTTGTAGATAAAAACAATAAAGTGGCTTTCTTTTCTAGACCGAATGAAAGAATATTCAAACGCTCAGTAGCTATAATAGGTAGAGATGTAAAAAATTGTCATCCACCTGAAAGTGTACATGTAGTTGAAAAAATATTAGAGAATTTCAAAGCGGGCAAAAAAAACAGCGAAAGTTTTTGGCTCCAAATGAAAAGTATGTTTATTTTGATTCAATATTTTGCAGTGCGAAATGATGAAGGTGATTATCTTGGTACTTTAGAAGTGAGTCAAGAGATAAGTGGTATAAAGAGCTTAGAAGGTGAAAAAAGACTTTTAGATGAATAAGTAAGCAAAAAAAAGTCTCACAAATAAGTGAGACTTTTTTTAATTATTAAGATTGTTCAACTAATTGAATTTTATAACCGTTAGGATCATTAATAAAAAAGAATTTTGTATGAGGATTGGGCTGAAAAGGCCCTTCAATTATATTGATGTTTTTAGTTTTTAAATACTCGATATAGTCATCTACGGAGTCTATAGAAAATCCTGTAGATACATTACCGCTATAAGTTATTTCTTTTACATGTTTGTTATGGATTAATTCTAACTTGGTTTCACCTTTGCATAGAAAAACGATTTCAATATCTTCGTTAGGTTTCATCATATTAGCAATTTCCAAATCTAAAACAGTTGTATAGAAGTTTAATGAGTCTTCCATATTACTGACGGCAATGGTAGTCCATAAATTTTTCATAATAAATATTCTCCTTAAAAAAGTTTATAATAACGGGATTCTATGATTACAAATTAGGAACTTGTTTTATTTTTTTAACAAGTCACGAATCTCAGTCAATAGAATTTCTTCATTGGTTGGTACTGCTGGTTTTGCTTCTTCTTTTTTCTTCATTTTATTAATCATTTTAATCATTGCGAAGATTACCAATGCGATTAAAATAAAATCAATAAAGGTTTGAATGAACAGACCATATCGAATAGCTAGTTCAGGCGTCTCGCCAACAGCTTCTTTAAGTACAATCTTGAGTTCAGTTATGTTGTTATTACCCATAAGTAAACTGATGACTGGCATGAATACATCAGCTACAAATGATGCGATAATCTTACCAAATGCACTACCTATAATGATAGCTATTGCTAAATCAAATACATTTCCTTTAAGAGCAAATGCCTTAAATTCTTGAATAAAATTTTTCATTGTTGCCTCCTTATTATACTTATTAAACAATCTAAATAAATTCTGCGTAAGTCTTTTAGCGTATCAGAACAGAACTTCAATAAAAAGCCAAGATGCTATATCAATATTTTAACATTTATATTACCAACTTTCAATCATTTACAACAAGATCAGAAACAGGGTTACACTTTGGATTCGTAAGGCGCGGAAAGAGACTTTCCTTTAAAGTTAGCATATTCTCTTTAAAATCAAGCATATAAATCATAATAAAAACCCTTTTACTGTTTTTATATTAATGTATAATTAATAGGACAGTGATAGTGAGGCAAATAAACGAAATGCTGTTGAGTTTTATAAAATGGCTTATGAAGGAAACCCTGCTGAAGCTGTAAAAAAATATGTTGGTGACGAATACATACAACATAACCCTTTGGCTGAAAATGGTAAACAGGGATTTATAGATTATTTTGATAGAATGACTGCAGAGTATCCTGAAAAAGACATAGAGTTTGTAAGAGTGATAGCAGAAGACGATTTAGTAGCATTACATACACATCAAGTTTGGCCAGGTAATGAAGAATACGTTACTATGGATTTTTTTAGATTTGATGATAAAGGTAAAATAGTAGAACACTGGGATTCGATACAAGAAATAACTGATGTATCAAAATGTGGAAACACTATGTACTAGTAAAATGAAAGCATAAATAGATAAAAGCCATCAAAATAAAATTTAATGGCTTTTGTAATTGATAAAATATACAGTTTGCTATTTGTCTTCGGTCTCACTGATTTGAGTTTTTACTAAATCAAGGATTTCAGAGTATTTACCTTTAATATATGCATAGTTGTCTTTGACATGTGGTAACATGCAATTACTGCAGTCTTTAATACCGTCTTCCGTTATAGTAAAATCACCTCCGCACTTATCGCCTAAAGCGTATAGCGGACAGTAACAAAACAGACAATTAAAGTCTTCGGGTTTATCTGTTTTATGACAAGGGAAGTATTCACATTCTTTGTTTTGAAAAAAAGAAAAATGCTTTCCTTTCCAAAAGTTTTCATCCATACGAGCCTCCTTATGAATATAGCATTTAGCTTAATGCCATTTCTAAATAATAACTATATGCTTTTCATAATCTTACTTATATATAATTATAACTATTAAAGCTAAGAAATCAAGTACCAATCGTAATAGAAGTAAAACAGCAAAAACTTTTAATTGTTTCAAATAAGAAGTATAATGAAAATATAAAGGGGTAATAGCATGAAAATATACAATAGATTTATTAATAATATACAAAGCTTTTCAAATGCGTTATTAAGATTTCCTCTTACTGCAGCGTTTTTAATTGCGATAGCAGTGTTAGATGCAATGATGATAAATAATAATGGCTTAGCGTTAGAAAAATATATAATTTCATTGGCATTAGGTGCGTTTCTTAGCGCAGCGCTTCAGATGGTTTATGAAAGGTTTTACGTAAAAAACATAACCAGAATAGCATTTATGGCTATAGCAGGTTTGTTGGCATTAGTATATTACTTAACAATAATGAATGAAGCAGAGCTTGGGCAAGATGTTTTAATAAAGACACTGGTAGTTTTATTCGGACTTTTCATAGCATTTTTATGGATACCTTCAATTAAAAATAAAATAACATTCAATGAATGTTTTATGGCAAGTTTTAAAGCCTTTTTCATAGCATTTTTATTCTCCGGAGTTTTAATGGGAGGCTTTTCAATAATCTATGGAGCTACTGATGTGCTATTATTTGAAGTGAACGAAGATATATATAGTCATACCGCTAACATAGTTTTCGTGGTATTTGCTACTATGTATTTTCTGTCACTTACTCCAAAATACCAACATGAAATAGATGTTAATAAGCAAGATAATAGTGTTGAAGAACTGGATAAAGCGACATCAACGCCTAAAATTCTGGAGATTTTAATCTCATATATAGTTATACCTATGTCGATGGTTTTTACATTAATTCTTTTAATTTATATAGCTACAAATATTAGTGGAAGTTTCTGGTCAGATGCACTTCTAGAACCTATGTTGGTTTCATACATAGTAGCTGTGATACTAATATATATTTTAGCTAGCAGAATGGGAAACCGTATGGCAGGACTGTTTAGGAAGATTTTTCCTAAGGTTCTTATACCAATAGTAATATTTCAAACAATAAATTCCGTATTAAGAATAGGTGATTTTGGGCTTACGTTTGGAAGGTATTACGTAATACTCTTTGGTTTATTTGCTTTTATAGCAGGATTGGTATTTAGCTTTAAGCCGGTAGAGAAAAATGGAATAGTACCGATGGTACTAATAATTTGCATAGTAATTTCAGTTTTACCTATGATAGATGCTTTTACAATTAGTAAAAACAGCCAAATTAATATACTTGAAAATGTTCTTGTTGAAAATGAAATGCTAAAAGATGGCAAGATAATTCCTAAAGGAGATATAGACGAGTCAGATAAAAAAAGAATTACAGCTGCCACAGAATATCTTCAAAATATGGGTTATGTTGATGATATAGAATGGTTCCCTGAAGACTATGATGATTTTGAAAAGACTTTTGGATTTTCTCGTTATGAAAAAGAACTTATGCATGAAGGCGGTTTCAGTTTAAGAACAGATATGTACGGAGTTACTGATATATCAGGTTACGATTACTTCGTAGAGACTCACATTTCTAACTACGATTATGGTGAAGAGGAGCCAATAAAATACAAATTCGAAAAGAATAACGAGGAATTTACCCTTTTAGAGAAAGACTATAAAAATGACGTCATACTATCACTTTATGACTCGGAAAACAATGAACTTGTTAGTATAAATAGTGCAGATATAATTAGTCAATTTGAAAATTACAGTTTAAATAATGAGACGATGCCAATTGAAGATGCATATGTAATATCAGAAAATGAAAATGGAACGATTAAAATTCTTGTTCAGTATATTGAAGCAGATGAAAATGATGAAGGTTATGGATTCAATGCGGAAATCTATGTTTTTATTAAAGTAGAATAGTTATTTTTAAGCAGTTCTTTTGTAGAAATTACAAGGGTACTGCTTCCTTTTTATATTTCTACCTAATCAGAACAAACTATAACTAATGCAAGGCTATTAAATATTTTATTATAGGAGTTTTTATGGAACAAAAAAAGTTAAAGATAGCTTCAATATTTTCCGTTAAACAGTGTTGCTTCTTAATAGGGGAAGCACAACATAAGTCTGACGTTTTTTGCTTTAAGCTTTAGGTTAAGTATGGTACAATAAATATATGTTTAATTGTTAAATTTAGAGGAAAGAAGGCGAAAAGATGATTGCAGATGTGTTTAAATTATATGTTGACAGATGGGATTTCTTTTTTGAACTTCTAATTCAGCATATTTTAATAACTTTAATAGCCGTTTTAATTATTACAGTAATAGGATTAACGGTAGGAGTGGTTATGACTAAAAATGATAAATTGGCTAGGGTTGTTTTGACTGTAACCAATTTTCTATATACAATTCCGTCAATCGCTCTATTTGGTATGCTCGTAACTATAACAGGCATAGGAAATAAAAGTGCGATTATTGCTTTAATTATATATGGATTACTTCCGATTATTAGAAATACTTATGTAGGAATTAGAGAAGTGGATTTTCAGATTATAGAATCTGCCATAGGAATGGGTACTACCGAAAAACAATTACTTTTCAGAATCCAATTACCGTTGGCACTTCCAGTAATCATGTCAGGTTTTAGAACTATGGTTATTATGACAATAGCACTAGGAGGTATAGCTTCATTTATAGGAGCAGGAGGCCTTGGTGTTGCAATATATAGAGGGATATCGACGTATTTCCCTGAGATGATTATAGCTGGAAGCCTTTTAGTAGCGCTACTTGCGATTGTGACCGATGGGTTTTTACAGTTGTTAGAGAATAGAATGACAAGGGCAGTATTAGGAAAACGTAAGAGAGCATAACGTTATATTTCAAATGGATTAATAAGGAGAGGACATTATGAATAGACGAGTAGGATTGATTATGTTGGTGTTAGTTATGGCAGTATCCATGACAGCATGTTCACAAGAAAAAACGATAACCATAGCGAGCAAACCTATGACAGAGCAGTTTGTTATAGCAGAAATGCTCACAGCATTAATTGAGCAAGAAACTGATATTAAAGTAGAACTTAAATCCGGCGTAGGCGGAGGAACATCTAATATACACCCGGCGATGATAAGTGGAGAAATAGATATTTATCCAGAATACACAGGGACAGGCTGGATGTTTGTACTTGAACAGGAACTGATTAATGATCCTGACGAATTATATGAAGAAGTTAAAGCAGGGTATAAAGAAGAGTTTGATATAGTATGGTCTGGTTTATATGGTTTTAATGATACTTATGGAATAGCAATGAAAAGAGAGCTGGCTGAAGAATTAGGTATAGAAACGTATTCTGATTTAGCTGCAGCTAGTGACAAACTTGTGTTTGGAGCAGAACATGATTTTTTTGAAAGAGAAGATGGATTCCCTGGACTAGATGATGTATATGGTTTTGATTTTAAGAAAGAAACAGGAATGGACATAGGCTTAAAATATTTAGCAATCGAATCTGGTGAAGTTGATGTAATAAACATTTTTTCTACTGACGGAAAACTTAAAGAGTATGATATGGTAGTTCTGGAAGATGACGAATATTTTTTTCCGTCATACTATGCGGCTACATTAATAAGGCAAGAGACATTAGACGAATATCCGGAATTAGAAGAAGTGATAGCTATGTTAGATGGCCAAATTAGTAACGAAGAAATGACAAATATGAACTATTTGGTTGAAATTGAAAAAATGGAACCCAAACAGGTTGCATTAGATTTTCTTGAGGAGAAGGGACTACTTAAATAATGGTAATCAATATAGAAAATCTTACAAAAACATATGATGGAAAAGTTAAAATACTTGATGGATTAAATCTGTCTGTATCCCAAGGGGAACTTATAACTATATTGGGACCTTCTGGTTGCGGAAAGACTACACTTTTAAAAATAGTTAATAAGCTAATTGAATATGATACAGGGAAAGTTGAAGTAAAAGGTAAAGACCTTAGTGATTGGGACACGATAGAGCTTAGAAGGAACACCGGTTATGTAATACAACAGATTGGACTTTTTCCACATATGACAATTGAAGAAAATATAAGTTATGTTTTATCTTTACAAGATGTTTCTAAAGGGCTCAGAAGAAAAAGAGCAGAAGAGCTAATTAAACTGGTTGGAATGGGTGAAGACATGCTTCTTAGATATCCTGTAGAATTAAGTGGTGGTCAAAACCAAAGAATAGGTGTTGCAAGAGCGCTAGCGGCAGAACCGGATATTATTTTAATGGACGAGCCTTTCGGTGCTGTTGATGAGATAGCAAGAACCGCCCTTCAAGATGAGTTTATTAAATTACATGAACAATTAAATTCTACAATACTATTCGTAACACACGATATTTTAGAAGCATTAAAACTTGGTAATAGAATAGTGCTTATGAATAATGGGAAAATTGAACAAGTTGGAACTAGAGAGGAACTCATATTTAAACCTGCTAACCAATTTGTTAAAGAGTTTATTGGTATAAAAGGATTTAAAAGTGTACTTGA
>JAENWG010000038.1 GCA_016650175.1 Peptostreptococcaceae bacterium
ATCCTAACTCACGCATTACAGTAGAATAACTCATATCATACTGTATTAATAGTTTCACTGCTTTTAATCGTTCTTCATAAGAAAACATGCGGTACCTCCTCCTTGTATTATATCAAGTCCAGGTTTTTGTCCGCACCCCCAAAAGTACACTTTTACATTGTCATTACAAGAATTACTAGATAATTACTTTGACTTAGAAAGAATACATGGGTACTGTACCGAATGCCCCAACTATGGAAAACTTTGGAGTTGTCCTCCATTTCCTTTTGATGTAACCGTGGCATTTAAAGGTCGTACAGAAATCAAAGTAAATGCTTGGGTATTAGATTTAAAAATTCTTTCAGATGAACAAGCAGCTGTGCTGAATTTAAACACTATCTATGAAATGAACTATCTTATTTTAGAAGAAGAACAAAAGACTCCCAGTAGCTTTGCTTTTTATGCCGATTCTTGTGTGATTTGTGGAGCAGACTCATGCTCTAGGCTTTTAGACAAACCTTGTCGCCATATTGATCAAATGCGATATACTTTAGAAGCTTTTGGTATAGACGTAACTAAGATGATATACGAAAAGTTAGATATTGAGCTTAAGTGGAGTGAAGGCAAAAAAAAACACCCAGAACAACTTGTGCGTGTTAATGCACTTATAAAATAGAAATAGGCCTATCCCGAAAAAAGGATAGGCTTATTATTACGCTTCTTCATTTACTCGCCAAATTGCTTCAGCACGTTTTTGAGAATGATCCAAATGACGACTGACGGCATCTATAGAGGCTTCTTTATCTTTATTCGTTAGTGCCTGTAAAATTTCTCTGTGTTCACCTAAAATTTCTTTAAGATAGTTTTGATCAACATAAAGTAATTTCTTGCTTCTTGAAACATACGTTTTATAAGATTTTAAGACTTGTGAAATAAATCTGCTTCTTGTAGCTTTATAAATAATGTCATGAAAGTCATTATTCATGTCTAACACTTTTTGGCTTTCACCTCTCGAAGTATAAAATTCCATCAAATCACACTGATCTTTTAGCTCTTCTAATTCGCTTGTGGTTATTTTCTCAACTGCCCACTCAACTGCCAATTCTTCTAATGCTTTTCTAACCGCATAAATGTCATATATGTCCTGTTTAGTAAAACCTTTAGCATAACAACCACGGTATGGAAAGTAATCAATTAAACCCTCATTTTCGAGCAACTTAAACGCTTCTCTTATAGGAGTCCTGCTAACTTTTAGTTCCGCCGCTATTTGGCTTTCTTTAATTTTTTCTCCGATTTTATACTCACCGTTTAAAATACGTTCCCTGATTATTTTAGCAATTTCATCCGTCAGTGAAAATTCTCCGGAAAATCCGCCGTTATCAGCCATTAGGTCCTCCTTTGTTTTAGATCAAGTAGTTTTCCAAAACCTGATCATCGAAGTTAAACTCTTCAATTTGTAAATAATATTCTGCTGCATCTATTAATGCTTTCATAGGACATAGTCCTATTACTTCTGTACCTAATACTTTTACTCCATATCTAGCCGCTTCAATCTTTACTAATTCAGTTACTCTATATAAAGGTGTCTGTTCATAATTTGTCATATTAATAGAAACTTGAGCAATATTTCTTTCTTCTAACATGAATCCCATAGCTTTTACATCTTTAAATCCGCCCTTAGCTTCTCTTATTATACCCGCAATTTTTTTAGCTATGGCAAGATTTGAAGTGTCTAGGTTTACATTGAAAGCTACAAGTGGTGGTCTAGCACCTACCGCTACGGTTCCTGCTGTAGGATTAATTCTTTGTCCCCCAAAATCAGGTATCCACTCAGGATCTTTAACCTTTTCTGCCATACCCTCAAACTGACCTTTTCTTACTTTAGCCAAATTATGTCTATGATCTGCTGTAGCTGAGTTCTCATATAAGAATACCGGAAGATCTGCTTCTTCAGCTATTCTTTTTCCTACTACTTTTGAAAGTTCTATACATTCTTCTACTGTACAATCTTTTACAGGAACAAACGGTATAACATCAACCGCGCCCATTCTAGGATGTTCGCCCGTATGTTTTGTTAAATCAATAAGTTCTACAGCCTTTTTAGCCAACTTAACACTTGCTTCCTCTACCGCTTTGGCATCACCAATGTATGTAATAACAGTTCTGTTATGATCTGTATCAGAAGAATAGTTAAGTAACTTACATCCTTCTGTGTTTCTAATTTGATCTACGCATGCTTCTATAATTTCTTTGTCCCTACCATTACTAATGTTAGGAATGCTTTCAATAATCTGTGCCATATTTTCTCCTTTTATATTAAATTAACGAAATCCTTACTGCTTCATATAGGTTTTCTGCAAGCTTTTTACTTTCATTAAAAATCCTTTCGCCTTCTGTTTTAAACTTATTAACCATAACTTCATCTTTTATACCAGGTAAATTGATTAAAACATTTAACCACGCACCTTGAATACAAGTACTAAGGTTTATAGCCGCTACGCCCAAGTCACTTGACGCATTAGGGTTTGAATTTCCTACCATTCCTTCTATTAACTTAAGACCATCATATCCTTGCTCCATAGTTTCAAACGGAACCTCTGTCGCTAGAATAGTACCTTTAGCAATAGCTTCGCTTCTTACAGCCTTTTCTTCATCGCTGTTTTTAGGCATTTTATATGCACCTGCAACGACGTTAAAAGCTTCTGTATCCTTATCTATGCCCATTACCAATGCTTTGTATAGCGGTAAGGCTTTTACCTTTGCTTCTAAGCATATGGCTTGATAGTCTGCATATTTTTCTTTACCTATAGTTAAATCTGCAACCATAAGTATTAACGCTAATCCTTGAGCTCCAGCAAGTGCACTTACCGATCCGCCTCCAGGTGCTGGTGCACTAGATCTAAGTAATTCTAAATAACTATTTACCTTCATATCTACTAATTTCATTCTATTTCTTCTCCTTCTTTAATTACATTCATAGCTAAATCCGTACCAAATCTGTAGCAAAGCATTTCCATATCAGGGGCATCCCATATTACTAAATCTGCTTTTTTACCTACTTCAATAGTTCCAATTTCTTTTTCCAATCCTAATGCGCATGCAGGATTAATAGTAACAGCAGTTAATATTTCTTCAGGAGTCATTCTGTATTTTAAATATCCCAAAGTCATAACAAACTGTAAATTAAACGACGGACAAGAACCCGGATTGTAATCTGTAGCTATCGCAACCGGTATATTCCTTTTTATCATCTCACGAACAGGTGCAAATTTTGCTCCTAAGTAAAATGACGTCCCTGGTAAACACATAGCAGTAGTACCACCTTTTGCCATAGACTCAAGACCTTCTTCATTAATTGAAATGAGGTGCTCTGCACTAGCCGTTTTCATTTCTCCAGCAAGTTTACTACCGCCTATAGCATCTATTTCATCTGCATGTATTCTAAGACCTAGTCCTAATTCCTTTGCTTTTCCTAAATATCTTTCGCTTTGCTTAACGTTAAACACGGAGTTTTCACAGAATATATCACAGTACTTAGCAAGTTCATGTTCCTTTACATAAGGCATGATTTCTTCGCAAAGCATTTCAATAAATTCATCTGCTTTTCCAGCGTATTCCGGCGGAACAGCATGTGCTCCCATAAACGTTGGTACTAATGTCATTTTAGTTTTTTCATTTAATTCTTTAATTACGTTAAGCATTTTGATTTCGTTATCAAAATCAAGTCCATATCCGCTTTTAGCTTCCATGGTTGTAACTCCTGAACACATAATTTCAGTTATAGCTTCTTCTGCCTGAATATATAATTCTTTAGCAGAAGCTTCTCTTGTATGCCTAACAGTATCAAGTATTCCGCCGCCTGCTCTTAATATGTCAAGATATGAGGCGCCTTTCAACTTCATCACTATTTCGTTTTGTCTAAATCCCGAAAAGATTAAATGAGTATGCCCATCTACAAGTCCAGGTGTAACCAATCCTCCAAAAGCATCAATTTCCTTGTCTACATCCTGTAAATTGGTAGGTACATTATTCTCTGCACCTATAGCTATAATAACATCATCTTGAATTAATATCCATGTGTTATCTATTTTGTTGTTCTCGCCTTGCTCTTTGCCTTTATGGCTATAACTTCCCATTGGCGTTTGTAGTCTACCTATATTTTTTATTAATACTTTTGACATTATACCCTCCTTGTTTAAATTTAGAGAATCAGCGTAAAGATTACCCTCACGCTGATACATAACATCTCTATTTAATAAATTTGTCAACAGTCCTATTGACAAGTTCGTCACTGGCAATATGCGGAATAGTAATTTCGCCGTCATAGTTTTCATTAAAACCCTGAGCTGTTGTAATCGCATTTTCATTACGAGCCCAACTTCTTCTACCTATACCGCCCATAACGTCCCAAAGAATTGCTGATTTAATAATTTCATCAATTCTTTCAGATCCATCAAGAACAAGTCCAAAACCACCGTTTATAGCTTTTCCTATTCCTACGCCACCGCCGTTGTGAAGCGTAACCATGCTCATACCTCGTGCTGCATTTCCTGCAAAGCACTGTACCGACATATCCGCCATAACATTGGAACCATCTTTAATATTTGCTGTTTCACGGAATGGTGAATCTGTTCCGGATACATCGTGATGATCACGTCCAAGCATAATCGGTCCTACTTTTCCTTCTCTTACCATTTCATTAAACTTAAGCGCTATTTTCATTCTGCCTTCGCAGTCTTGGTAAAGAATTCTAGCCTGAGTTCCTACTACTAGTTTATTCTTTTTAGCATCTCTAATCCAAATCCAATTGTCTCTATCTTGATATCTTCTGTTCGGATCTATACAATCCATAGCTGCTTTATCCGTTGCATCTAAGTCTGTCTCTTTACCAGATAGACATACCCATCTGAACGGTCCGTAACCGAAATCAAATAGCATAGGTCCCATTAAATCTTCAACATATGAAGGCCATATAAAACCATCTTTTTCATCTATACCGTTTTTAGAAAGTTCATTAATTCCAGAATCATACATTGCCTTTAAGAAAGAGTTACCATAATCAAAGAAGAACGTCCCTCTTTCAGTAAGCGCTTTAATAGCTTTGAAATGTCTTAATAGGGATTCATCTACACACTTAACAAACTCTTCTCTATTCTCGTGCAACATCTCTGTTCTCTCATCGAAACATACTCCAGCAGGACAATATCCGCCATTATATACATTGTGACATGAGGTTTGATCAGATAATAAGTCGATATCAAATTTCTTTTCAACTGCGGCTTCAAGTAAATCAACTATATTACCATAATAAGCTATCGAAATACTTTCTTTAGCTTCTATTTTTTCTTTAGCCAATTTAAATACATCGTCCAAGTTTTCATAACATACATCTACCCAACCTTGGTCAAGTCTTGTCTGAATTCTTGACATATCCACTTCAGCAAAAATTCCTACTGCATTTGCTATATCGGAAGCTTTTGGCTGTGCTCCAGACATTCCGCCAAGCCCTGATGATACAAACGTCTTTCCTTCTAAATCACCGGTTTCTGAAACACCTAAGTATTTTCTTCCAGCACCAAGTATTGTATTAAAAGTTCCGTGAACGATACCTTGAGGTCCGATATACATCCAACCTCCGGCTGTCATCTGACCATAGTTAGCAACTCCCATTTGTTCTGCAACTTCCCAATCTTCTTGGTTATCAAACATACCAATCATAAGTGAATTAGTATTAATAACTCTAGGTGCTGTTGGTTTAGAAGGGAAAAGCCCTACAGGGTGTCCGGATTCAACTACAAGCGTTTGGTATTCTGTTAATTCTTCCAAATATTTTTTTATTAGTCTGTACTGAAGCCAGTTTTGGCATACAGAACCCGTTTCACCATAAGTTACTAATTCATAAGGATAAAGCGCTATTTCAAAATCTAAATTGTTTTCTATCATAACTTGAAAAGCTTTACCCGCTAAACATTTACCTTTGTATTCATTAATAGGTTTACCGTAAATTCTTCCTTCAGGTCTATATCTATACGCATAAATTCTACCCTTTGTTTTTAATTCTTCCATAAACTCAGGCGCTAGTTCCTCATGAAGTTCTTCTGGTACATAGCGAAGTGCATTTTTAAGCGCAAGTCTAGTTTGTGCTTTAGTAAGCCTAAATCCTCTGTCTGGAGCTCTTCTTACTCCCTCTACGAATTTAGGATATTCACATTTCGTATCAATAATCTTATCTTGCATTTGTTTCCTCCTTAATTATTTTATTTTTACGACTTTATCAACAACATTAAGAAGTGATTCGTCTTTAATCATCGCGTCAAACTTAACAAGCTCATCGTGCATTACAATATCAACATCTACTGGTTCTGACTGTGCTCTTATGAAATCATAAGCTGCTCTAGTAGCAGGTGCTAAATTAGAAATGTCACTTTCACCTATTTCTTGTCTTAACCAAATACTTTGAGCCGCAGTCATAAGTTCAATACCAAGAACCTTTTGTGCATTATCAAGTACCATGTTAGCAGTTCTAGCTGAAGTTGTTCCCATAGATACGTGGTCTTCTTGATTACCCGAAGACGGAATCGAATCTACACAAGCAGGATGATCATATATTTTGTTTTCCGATACCATAGATGCTGCTGCATACTGTGCAATCATAAAGCCTGAACATACTCCTGGATATTTAGTTAAAAATGGAGGCAAACCTTCCGACAAGTTCGGATTTATCATTCTTTCGCTTCTTCTTTCTGAAATATCAGCTAATTCTGAAATAGCAATCTTTAGGAAGTCAAAAGCAAGAGCCATAGGCTGTCCATGGAAATTTCCGCCTGATATAACCTGATCTTCATCAGGGAATACTATTGGATTATCTGTTACTGCATTTATTTCTTCAGATACAGCATTATATACATAAGCAACTGCATCTCTAGTTGCTCCGTGTACCTGGGGTACGCATCTTAAAGTATATGGATCTTGTACTTTTGTAGGTTGCTCAAGTTTAGCGTTTCCACTGCCTTTAAGTAAATTCCTCATATTTTCAGCACTAACCATTTGTCCCATATGTCCTCTTAACTCTTGTATTTTATGGTCATATGCTTTTGTTATTCCGTGAAGTGCTTCGTCTGTCATAGCCGCTGCTAAATCAGCAATCTTTTGTAACTGCATTCCATCCCACAGTACATTAACGCCCACAGCCGTCATCATCTGAGTACCATTATTGAGAGCTAAGCCTTCTTTTGCTGCAAGTTCAACAGGCTCTAAACCTTCTTTTTTTAGAGCTTCAGCAGCAGGCATATCTACACCTTTATATTCTACCATACCTTCGCCCATAAGACCAAGCGCTATGCAAGATAATGGAGCCAAATCTCCAGATGCTCCGAGTGATCCTTTTTCAGGTACATGTGGATGAATCCCTGCATTTAACATGTCTACCATAGTTTGTACGGTAGATAGTCTTATACCTGAGTTTCCTCTAGCTAACGCATTACATCTAAGTAACATTGCTGCTCTTACAATATGTTTAGGATAGTTATCTCCCATTGCACAAGTATGACTTCTAATTAAGTTCTTCTGTAATGCTATAGTTTCATCTTTAGAAATCAAAACATTAGCAAACTGGCCAAAACCAGTCGTCAAACCGTAAATAACCGCGCCTTCTTCAAGTTTCTTCTCGATGTAGTCGCGAGCTTTTATTACGGCAACCTTTGCATCCTCAGAAATAACCACTTTTTCGTCTTCTCTGCAAACTCTAATAATATCTTCTACAGTAAGATTTTTTCCATTAATTACTATTGCCATAAAGTCCTCCTTCAAATACTACTTGCTATGAATAAACTTTCATTATTCGCCAGCTTGGTGCATATTTATTCATATTGTATAATTTCTTGTTTATTATATTATACAGTTTTTATCAGCAATTTTCCACAATTTTATCTGTAAATTTCTGTATTTTCTTGTTTATTTTGTTTTTATCTTGATACTTCCAAATATTTGCTTTAGCACTTTATCACTTTAACGTGTATAATTATACGTTTTAACCTACTAAAAAACCCTTTTCTCTTTACAAAAAGGGTTTTCCTACTATTTAATGTTTATACTTTTCCTACTCACTATATATCTGTTCTTTTCACTGTGTGTTAAATTGCCTGCACCACCTATACAGCCTCCTTCACACGCCATTCCCTCAATAAAGTTATTATCTAACCTACCTTTTCCAGCCCTAAGAAGTATCTTTTTACAATTTTCAACACCATCACAAGAAACAGGTTTAAATTCAAACTCAGGTGAATTTATTTCATTAACACCATGCCTAATTGCTTCTACAAGGCCTCCTGCTTTTGCAAATCCTTTGCCAAATTCTGATGCTTGATTTAACTCAGACTCCTTTTGCTCGCTAAGTAGTATATCCTTACTGTCTATCATCGCCTGAAGTTCTTCAAATGTCATAACGTAATCAACATACTCTTTAACTTCTTCTTTTCTTACTTCAGCTTTTTTAGCTATACAAGGTCCTATAAATATAACCTTAGAATCAGGATCCTTTTCTTTTATGTATTTACCTATTTCAGCCATTGGAGATAAGTTTGTAGAAACATATTTTTTTAGTTCAGGGAATTTAGAATCTATATATTCTACAAATGCAGGGCAACAAGAAGATGTTAAGAAACCCTTTTCCGTAAGCTCCTTTGCTTCTTTTTTTGCTATCATATCAGCGCCTAGTGCAACTTCTACTACATCATAGAACCCTAATTTTCTAATAGCAGAAATGACTTGACCCTGCTTTGCATAATCAAATTGTGAGGATATAGATGGTGCCACAGTTGCATAAACTTTATATTTGGTGTTATTTTCACTTCCAATTATAGTCTTTATTATCTCTCCTATAGATGAAACATCTACAGTTGCACCAAACGGACAGTGATAAACACACGCACCGCAATCTATACATTTTTCTGGATCTATCCAAGCTTCTCCGCCTTCACCCATAGAAATAGCATCTACTTTGCACGATTTTTCACAAGGTCTTTGATAGTTATGTATTGCAGAATACGGACAAGCCTCTGCACACTTACCACATTCTACGCATAGATTTTTATTGATGTGTGCTTTATTATGATTGTCTATTTCTATCGCGTTTAACTTACATGCGTCTCCACAGCTATGTGCTATACAACCTCTACACATATCCGTAACTACGTACCCAGCTTCCGGGCATTCATCACATGCTATATCTATAACTTGCACAATATTTGGATTTTTCTTGTTCCCGCCGAGAGCAAGTCTTATTCTATCAGCCATTATTGCTCTATCTTTATATATGCAGCACGATTCAGAAGATTCGCCCTTTTTTACTATTGTATTAGCTATTTCATTAAACACAGAAAACGCCTCTACACCTTCCCATGAAGATTTCGCGACTTCTTTTAGAACTTTATACTTACGTTCTTGTACTCGGTTATCAAATATTTTTTCCAAATATCCCACCATCTTTCTATACTTTACTACTAAAAAAGGAGTTTTCCTTTATGGAAAGCTCCTTTATCAAGTCATTGATTATTCTGCATCAAATGGTAGCAAAGCCATAATTCTAGCAACTTTAATTGCCTTTGTTACTTCTCTCTGATGTTTCGCACATGTACCTGTAACTCTCTTAGGAAGAATTTTTCCTCTTTCAGTTATACATTTTTTCAATGTTTCTACATCTTTGTAGTCGATTGTTTTATTCTTATCTGCGCAGAACTGACATACTTTTTTACGTCTCATTCCACCGCCACGTTTTTTATAGTCCATTATGATTACTCCTTTCAGTTTAGAACGGAATGTCTTCTTCTACAGTTTGAAAACTATCTGTCGGAACATCAGAACCAAAACTGTCGCTTTGATTTTTTACTCCGTCATTGGTTTTACTGTCTCCCCATTCTAAAAATTCTACTCTATCGGCAACAACTTCTGTTGTATAAACAGTTGCTCCGTCTTTATTTTTATAGCTTCCCGTTTGAATTCTACCTTGAACAGCAACTTTACGTCCTTTTTCAAGATATTTTTCACAATTTTCTGCTTGTTTGCCAAACACTACAATTCTAGGAAAATCTGTTTGTTTTTCTTTTCCTTGTCCGACTATTCTGTCAATTGCCAAGCTGAAACGAGCCACGGCTAATTGAGTGCTAGGTGTATACCTTACCTCAGGATCTCTTGTTAATCTTCCTACTAGTTGTACACAATTCATATAACACTCTCCTATTTCTCGTCTTTGTTAATAATGATATGTCTAATTACATTATCAGAAATCTTAAGTCTTCTGTCTAATTCTTTAGGTAATTCAACGCTTGCTTTAAACTGAACAACAACATAAAATCCTTCTGCGTGTTTTTCAATTTCATAAGCGAGTTTTCTCATGCCCCAAATATTAACGTCAACGACTTCTCCATCAGCAGAAATAATTTCTTTGACAGTCTCGATTTGAGCGTCTCTAATTTCTTCTTCTACTGTAGGTCTGATAACGAACATTAATTCATAATTTCTCATTCTTTTTCACCTCCCTATGGTCTTAGTGACACCTTACGGTGTAGGAATACGATTGGAACTTCTTCTCCAACCATGCCTATCTATTATACACGATAAAGCTAATATTGCAAGGATTTTCAGTAATATTCCGCAGCATCTTTGCTTCTAGCAAAGCCTTCTTATCAATATATTTACCTGTATTACCTAATTTTCTATATGTAGGACTAGAATATTAAAATGCTCCCTATCTTGATGTAACTCTTCTTTTTTTGAATATCTTTAATATATTAGTCATAGAAACAGTTTCTTATCCCTAGTGCTCTTTATTAAAATGAGCTTGACATAGTATCTCTTTTAATTTGTAGGTGTTGTAATACTCTTCAAAACAAATATCTTGCATATGTATTTTTTCTGCAGCTTCTTTGCCAACATACCTGTAATGCCACGGTTCATAATTAATACCTGTTATTTCCGCTTTGTTAGAAGGATACCTCAAAATAAAACCATATTTATAACTATTTTTTGCCAACCATTGATATACACTGTAACGTATGCACTTATCATTTTCTGCATTAATATCAAGAGCTAGTCCCAATTGATGTTCACTAGTTCCCGGAACCGCCACCCAAGTTTGTGCTAATGTTTCTGCTTCGCTTTCTGAATAGTATGATGAAGTATAAGCTTTTATTCTATCATCAAGCAACTTTTATTGTTTCTCATTTGTACGATAAGCTGCTCCAACAAGCGGATATACTCCTACAGCTCTTGCGGCATCAAACATCTCTAGTAAATCCGGGTAAATCCGCTCGTCCACCTGAAGATCATCTTCAAGGGTCTTTAAATTTACCGAAAAGTTGTCGGGAATATCGTTCCACGCATTAACTAGTATTAAATTCCACGGAATTTCATCTTCTATGCCGCTGTTATACTCAGATAATTGTACAAAGCTACAAGTATCATCATTAATCTGACGAGCCCTTTGTTCAAAATTGTTGTTTAATATAAAACTGACACTCGTAACAGACAACAGAACGAATATAATTAAAACGTTAGCCATTATCTTTCTTTTGTTCGCTTTGCTGCGTTTTTTAACAGACTTAAGTGAATTGTATTTTATATCTTCATTCATAAAATGCTTTCCTTAATTTATTATAATAAAAATATTTAATGTATTTTTAAAGCTCGTAGGAATCTAGAACTAATGTAAAGGGTCCGTCGTTTAGTAACTTAACTTTCATGTCTGCACCAAACGCACCTTTTTCTACTTTAGGGCACTGCTTTTTACATTCACCAATAATATATTCATAAAGTTTTTCTGCCTCGTCCGGATTTCCTGCATTCATAAAAGATGGTCTATTGCCTTTTTTACAGTTTGCGTATAGCGTAAACTGCGATATTAAAAGAAGCTCTCCTTCAACGGTTTCTAGGTTTAAATTCGTTTTTCCTTCTTCATCTTCAAATATTCTCATATTAATAAGCTTTTTTATCATCTTATCAGTTATTTCTTTATTGTCCTCATTACTAATTCCAATTAAGACCATTAGCCCTTTCCCGATTTGCCCTATAACTTTTTCATCCACTGTAACCGACGCTTCAGCCACTCTTTGTATAACAAATTTCATTAATTTCTCCTTCATTCTTTTTAAACTAGAATTATTATATCATATAATTGACTTTTTACCTCTATTTTGATAACATCACTTTATGAAAAAGAAAAAGATAATTAAAAGAATAATAATAACTTTGCTCATACTCGTTATCGCTATATTAGGAGCTTTCCTTATTTACGCAAACGTTTATATGCATTCAAGTTATACTCTAGAAGAAAATGCTGTTCTTTTAGATAATGGTGACTATTATCTGGAAGGGTCATCAGACGTCGGTATAATATTTTATCCAGGTGCAAAGGTAGAAGAAACAGCATATTTACCAATGCTTAGTAAACTTCAAGAGAAGGGTTACACCTGTATATTAGTGAAAATGCCACTACGCTTTGCTTTTTTAGGGACAAACAGTGCTGATGACTACTATGATGAGTATCCTGAAATTAAAAGTTGGTATATGTCCGGTCATTCCCTTGGAGGTGCTATGGCAAGTAGCTATGCTTCAGATAATGAAGACTTGATAGACGGTCTCCTTTTATTAGGCGCTTATGTTTACGGCGACTTTAATCCAGAAAATTCTATTACAATATATGGTGAAAACGATTTGGGATTGGATAGATCGAAAATAGGCGATGTGAATGTTTATGAGATAGAAGGCGGTAACCATGCGGGTTTTGGCTATTACGGAGTACAAAACGGAGACGGTGAACTAATAATAACAAGAGAAGAGCAGCAAGATGAAGCTGCTAATTTAATAGATTCATTTATACAAGAAAGGACTGGCGATATATGATTAAATCTATGATGGATTCTGAAAGGGAAGCTGCGCTTCGCGTCGCAGATCTAATGGTTACAGCTGCAATCACAGCACCTAAAGGTAGTGGTAAAGATACCGTAAGAGCCGCAGTGCTAACTGGCGATGATAAAAAACATTTAGCTGAAATCATGCGACAAATAGGAACAGAAAATAAAGAAGAGTTTTACCTTAGAGACGCAGATAATATAGATAGTAGCCACTGCATCGTAATAATTGGCTGTATATCTAAATCATTTGGCCTTCCAAACTGTGGAAATTGTGGTTTTAAGAATTGCGCTGAAATGGAAAAAGCCGGTGCGCGTTGTGCTTTTAACGTGACCGACCTTGGAATTGCTATTGGGTCTGCAGTATCAATTGCTGCCGATAATAGAATTGACAACAGAGTCCTTTATTCTGCAGGTAAAGCCGCTAATAGATTGGCTATCTTAGATGATGTTAACCTATACTACGGTATACCTCTTAGCACTACTAGTAAAAGTATTTTCTTTGACAGAAATCCTGAAGCTGTAAGCTTCTAATTAATTTTCGAACATCTTAGTTGATAGATATCTAGTTCCTGTATCGGGTAATATCACTACGATGTTCTTTTTTTTATTTTCTTTGAGTTTTCCAAGTTCGCATGCTGCAAAAAGCGCTGCCCCTGAACTTATTCCTACCAGAAGACCTTCCTTCGTTGCCATAAGTTTTCCATATTCATAGGCATCTTCTTCGTCTACCGCAATTATCTCATCATAAATTTCAGTATCCAATATTTCGGGTATGAAATTTGCTCCAATTCCTTGTATTCCATGCGGTCCAATTTCACCTTTTGACAGTAACGGAGAATGTAACGGTTCTACCGCCACTATCTTTATATCCGGATTCTTTTCTTTTAGGAATTTGCCTGCTCCGCTAATAGTACCACCTGTGCCAATTCCAGCAACCAATATGTCAACTTTACCGTCTAAGTCTTTATATATTTCAGGTCCAGTAGTCTTATAGTGTATATCAACACATACCATATTAGTAAACTGACCTGCAATTATACTTCCTTTTATTTCTTTATTTAGTTTTATTGCTTCAGTTCCTGCACCTAGCATGCCTTCTTTGGCAGGTGTAAGTACTACTTCAGCTCCATATGCTGTTAATATTTGTCTTCTCTCAATACTCATGCTTTCTGGCATTGTAAGAATAACTTTGTAGCCTTTGGCGGCACCTACCGCAGCAAGACCTATTCCTGTGTTTCCACTGGTGCTTTCTATTATTACTCCACCTTTTGAAAGTTTTCCTTCTTTTTCAGCTTTTTCTATCATAGCTAAAGCAACCCTGTCTTTAATGCTACCTCCAGGATTAAACATTTCAACTTTTGCTAATATATTAGCCTCAATCTCTTTTTCATTCATAATTTTATTAAGCTTTATTAGCGGTGTATTCCCAATTGTATTTGCAATACTTTCATAATATTTCATAACGTACCTCCTTGAATTCATCTATATTATACACTAATTTCATATAGCGTACAATTACATTCGGGAAAATAAATAAAATAAAACAAGAGACCTAGCCAATATGTTATCATATAGTTACTAAACAAAAACGATAAGGATGGTGATCTCTTGTGTATAATAGTATACTACAATTTAATGAACAG
>JAENWG010000077.1 GCA_016650175.1 Peptostreptococcaceae bacterium
AGCGAAGCGTAGAGGTAGTAAGACGTAAGGCGTTTTGTAAAAATGACAACTTTAAGTCATTAGAAGAAGCTAATGATTATATTATGAAAACGTGTGATAAATTGAATAACATCCCTCAGAAATTAAGAAATATGAAGACTGCAAAAGAAATTCTTAAAGAGGAGAGAGAGCACATGGGGCCTTATATGGCAAAACTTGATACAGCAAGGATAGAGGAACCTAGAGTGGATAAATATTCAACATTCTCAGTAAATACCTGCCGGTATTCTGTTCCAGATATGTACGTTGGTAAAAGAATATTCATAAAGATATATTCAAATGATATTGTTTGTTTTAGTGAAGGCAAAAAAATAGCTTGCCATGAAAGGAAGCTAGGATTTTATGAATGGTCCATTAAACTAGAGCATTATCTTAATACTTTTAAGAGAAAACCAGGATCATTAGCTTCAAGCACTGCAATGCTGCAAGCAGACCCTAGGATTCAAAGTATCTACGATACCTATTATAACAAAAAAGAAAAAGATTTTATAGAGTTACTTTTATTTATAGGTGAAAATAATATTTGTAAGGTCCAAAATGCAATAAGTTTACTAAATAAAATAAATCCCACAGATATAACAACAGAAAAAATAAAGTCTATTTGTAATAGAGATTATACTAACTTCATTGAAAATAATGTTATTCACCTGAGTTCAACTGTTGAAACTGAAACTAAAGATTTGCTAGATATGTATAAATTTTTAATACCTATATCAACGGAATGCTTTAACGATGAGGTGGCAATAATATGAATGATAAGAAGAAATTATATAAAGATATTGAAGAATTGACAATAGAGCTTAAGCTTGCAGGTATAAAAAACAACTTTGAGGAATGTGCAAAAGATGCTTGTATTAATGATGTAAGCTATGAAGAATTTCTTTATAAGTTGCTGGGAAATGAACAAGTTTTAAGAAGTGAAAGTAACAAACAAAATAGAATTAGAATAGCTAAATTTCCCTATAAAAAATATATCGAAAATCTTGTAATAGAAGATTTACCAGTTGATGCTAAAAAGAAATTAAAGACGTTAAGTTCACTTGAATTTATTAGTACAGGACAAAATGTAATTTTAGCTGGAAATCCTGGGACAGGCAAGACCCATATTAGTATTGGACTTGGAATAAAGGCTTGTTTAGCTGGCTACAAAGTTCTTTTTATTACGGTATCATCACTTATTACTCAATTAAAAGAAAGTCGTTCTAATAGAGTATTAAGAGCATTAGAAAACAAATTTGATAAGTACGATTTGATTATTGCAGACGAGCTTGGGTATATTTCTTATGATAAAGAGGGGTCAGAACTTTTGTTTAGCCATTTATCATTAAGAGCAGGTCGAAAATCGACTATTGTAACCACAAATTTATCATTTGAAAGGTGGGATGAGATATTCAAAGACCCAATTATGACTGCCGCTATGATTGATAGACTCACTCATAAAGCTTATATAGTAAATATGAATGGTAATTCTTATAGGCTAAAAGAAACTAAAGAATGGCTTGCAAAACAACAATAAAGTTTACCTCCACTTTATGATTATAATGAGTGGAAATTATTTTTTTGCGATTTTTGGTGGGGGAGTTTTGGGTTAGAATATGGGGGAGTTTTCACTTGACAAATACAAGTATACCCCAAACGAACGAACAATTTTACACATAGAATGGCTATATGACTAAGGGTAATATAAAAAATACAGTTCATTTGATATAAGAACTCTAAACGAATGATTACAATATGACTACATTTTTATTTTTAATGCTTAATTGTTTTCTACTGGCTTATAGTAACTTAAATAATAAAGGATAAAAAGAGTTTTAACTTACTCTACCTTCCAGTCTATGACTCAACGTACCTTTTAAAAAATAACCATAACATACGATCACTTAAAATCTATTTCTTGTATCTGTTATAAAACTCATACAATGCTAAACTAATTAAGTCCTGTTTTTTATAATTTCCGTAGGTATCACATAATTTATTAAACGTGCGAGCTGCGAAGCAGCACGCAAGTGCGTGATGTTTCCTCTTGGAAGTGGAAGTAATTCTACTTTCATTAGTAAGTTATTAACATACAGTAGGGAAACCCTATCAGGAAAGGTCTAACCAACTACCTGTACCTAGTCCTTGGAGCCGAAGTGGTAACATTAGGTTTAAGCGTAGGGCGGGGAATAAACGAGCCGAAACGAAAGTGAAGTTATTGAGCCACGAAATGATTATCAAATGAAGAGGTCGATACTATGTTTATTGTAGCAGACAGCATTATATACATCGTAATGGTAAGAGGTATATAACTCTTCCGGGGTCTGAGTGCTTGGCGAGTTTAACGATAAGTATGTTAATAGAACAGCTGAGGTCCTATAATGTCTGAGAAATCAGTATGCGAAATCAAGCAAGGGAACGAGCAAGACGAGCAAATGTATTATAGGAAGTCCGACTAACTCATAGTACCATAGAAACCTGTGAAAGCAGATGGAGGGAAGGGGTTAGCACAACATAGCTTCGAGCAAAACGTGTAATTCTACAGACAGGAGAGCTGAATAATATGATTAACGAGTTACTTGGAATACAATACAATATAGAAAAAGCTAGACTTGATGGAAAGGTTCAGAACATTGCTTCATATATCAATGAACCCACGCTGAAAGCTATTCATAAGAAAATGGATGGGAATAAAGCAAAGGGAATTGATAAAGTAGCAAAGGAAGATTATTCTGTAAACTTAGAAGCAAACGTAGAAAACTTGGTAAAACGAATGAAAAGCGGAAGCTATAAGCCAGAACCTATAAGAAGAGTGTATATTCCAAAGGATGGAAGCAACAAAATGAGGCCATTAGGCATATCGTGCTATGAAGATAAGTTAATTGAAAATACTATAGCTCAGATATTGACAATGGTATATGAACCGAAGTTCTTTAATGAATCTTTTGGATTCAGACCAAATAGGAGTTGTCATCAAGCGGTCAAGGAAATCATAGAAAATGTTCAGCACCACAAAGTAAGTTATATTGTGGAAGCAGATATTAAGGGTTTTTTCGATAACGTGGACCATGATTGGCTAATAAAATTTCTTGAACATGACATAGCAGACAAGAGGTTTATAGAAATAATAAAGAAATTTCTAAAAGCTGGAATTATGGAAGATGGTAAATATTTGGAAAGTGACAAAGGTACACCACAAGGCAATGGAGCTTCGCCAATTCTTGCTAACGTATATTTGCATTACGTATTGGATTACTGGTTTGATGTCAAAATAAAACGGCAGTGTAAAGGAGAAGCGTATTTAATTAGATATTGTGATGATTTTGTATGTTGTTTTCAAAACAAATGGGAAGCAGAAGAGTTTTATCAAAGGCTAATCGAGAGATTTAAGAAGTTTGGTCTAGAATTAGCCCTAGAGAAAACCAAGATATTGGAATTCGGGAGATTTGCCAAGCAAAACAGAGCGAAGCAAGGATTAGGGAAACCCGAAACTTTTGACTTTCTAGGATTTACATTTTACTGTAGCGAAAATGGTAAGAAAGGA
>JAENWG010000007.1 GCA_016650175.1 Peptostreptococcaceae bacterium
CAATTTGGAGGCTTACTAATCACATGAAAAAACTACTTAATTTAGAATACTCCCTAGTGCAGGGAACATATTGGATGTACTACGGAATAGCTTGCAGTTTTGCTTCTGTATTTCTACTTGATAAAGATTATTCCAACTCACAAATAGGTGCAATTTTTGCTTTCGGCAGTGTCTTATCTGTTCTAATACAACCGGCCCTTGCAAACTTTACGGATCACTCTAAGAAGTTCTCTTTGATAAACGTTATTGAAGGACTTGTTATAGCCATGCTTATACTAAACACAGGTCTACTATTATTAAATAAGCAGTCGCTTGTATTGACAATAGTATATGTATTTGTAATTGCATTAATAACTTCAGGTCAACCTTTTATAAATTCTCTTAATTTTTATCTGCAAAGAGCAGATTGTCATATAAATTTCGGCGTAGCTAGAAGCATGGGTTCTCTTCTCTATTCTCTTATGATGGCGGCCCTCGGCTCAATTGTTTTGCACTACGGTGTAATGTCTATTCCTGTGTCAGGGCAAATAGTTCTAACTTTAATGCTAGTATTTATAGTAGCAACTCATATAAGATTCAGAAAAGAAAAAGACAAATTATTAGTAATAGAAGAACAAGAAGAACATATCAAACCTATAGCTTTGGATGAATTTATTAATAGGAATAAGTATTTCTTTATTATGAGTTTCGGAATCATAGGTCTATATTTCGGAAATGCTGTGCTAAATATTTTTATGATGCAAATAGTTGATAATGTAAATGGTAACAGCGCTGATATGGGTAGAATACTCTCTCTTATGGCTGCTCTTGAAATACCTACTATGGTATTGTTTGAAAAAATACATAAGAAATTTACTTATACAACGCTTATTATAGTGGCTTCATTTGGCTTTACTATAAAGGTAGCACTTTGCTATCTTGCAACTTCTGTATTTTTGATATTCATCGCTCAATTTACTCAGCTTTTTGCTTTTGCGTTATTTTTACCGGCTATGGTTCACTTTATCGATGATGTAATGGATAAAAGAGAAGCTGTCAGGGGGCAAGCTTTATTTATTGTTATGACTACTATAGGCTCAGTATTATCAAGCATATTCGGTGGTATGATTTTAGATGTTGGGGGTGCTACTACTTTGCTATTGGTTGCCACAATCTTTTCTATTATCGGAACACTTATAATTACTATCTACATAAATAAAATAACTGCTAATTAGCAGTTATTTTTTTAATCTAAGTTGTCCGCAAGCGGCATCTATTTCATTGCCTAGTTCTCGCCTTACAGTTGTTTGGATTCCTCGCTTTTCAAGCTCTCTTAAAAATGCATTTGTATTGTCTCTACGGCTTTTTTTAAGACCTGTTTCTAATACAGGATTAAGCGGAATAAGATTCACATGGCATAATAAACCATCTAAAAGTTTTGCTAAAGCTTTAGCATCTTCAATTCTATCATTTTTACCATCTACCAAAGTATACTCAAATGTTATTCTTCTGTGTGTTTTATTTACATATCTTTCACATGCTATTAGTAGTTCTTTTATCGGATATTTGTCATTTATCGGCATTATTTCTCTTCTAACAGCATCGCTAGATGCATGAAGTGAAATCGCCAAATTTACTTGAGGAAAATCATTTGCAAATTTATATATCATAGGAATTATACCGCACGTAGAAACTGTTATATTTCTCATACCTATATTCAAACCATCTTTATCATTTACTAATGTCAAAAAATTGTATAGGTTTTCATAGTTATCAAAAGGCTCGCCTATTCCCATAACTACTACATGATTGATTTTTTCTCCGCTTTCTTTTTCAGCAGCAATAATCTGACCTACAATTTCTCCTTGTGTAAGATTTCTTGTAAGACCGTTTAAAGTTGAAGCACAGAACTTACATCCCATTTTGCATCCAGCTTGAGATGACACACATATAGTATTACCATATTTATATTTCATGAACACAGCTTCTATACAATTCCCATCACTAAGTTCAAGCAAATACTTTCTTGTACCGTCTAATTTTGCAACCTGAACTTCAATTGCTTTAGGAAGTTCTATTGTGAAATGTTCATTTAGTTTTTCAACTAAACCTTTAGGAAGATTTTTCATCTCCCCAAAGTTGTCTACGCCTTTGAGTACCCATCCATATATTTGTTTGGCTCTAAACTTTTTTTCGCCTATCCTCATTATTTCATCTTCAAACTCAAACAGCGTATACTCTAATATATTGCTAAGCATTATTACCTATCCTTTCAACATCTAATCCTGTTTTATGACCATTTATGTCATACTGAATGATGTCTTCTTTAACTATTATATCCTTAGCTAGTGTTTCTTTCATGATGAATTCCTTATTATCTTCAATTGCTTTAGATATTACTTCATCAGCAGTAATAAAGATATTTATATTATCCATCATTTCAAAGTCGTATTGTTTACGAAGTTGCTGTATTTTTGAAATCACTTCTCTTACATATCCTTCTATAATTAACTCTTCTGTTAGGTTAGTATCAAGTATAGTAAAAGTGTTGTTTTCCATTGCTACTGCAAATCCTTCTTTAGCGCTAATCCTAACATCTATAAAGTCTTTCTCGATATCCATGATATCTCCGTTTAGATCAAGCTTTAGTGCACCTTTATCTAGAATCGCTATTAACTCTTTTGCATTAGCCTTAGCTAAAAATGCTCCAAACGCTTTAATGTTTTTACCAAGCGTAGGTCCAGCAGTCTTAAAGTTAGGCTTTACAGCAAAGTCCATGTACTGATCTAAATTGCTTTCAAATTCAACTTCTTTTACATTTAATTCTTCTAAAATTAATGGTACTAAATCACTGATTACAGCCTCATACTTACCATCAACTATAGCTTTACTAAGCGGCTGTCTTACCTTAATTCTATTCTTTTCTCTAGTACCTCTACCAAGAGTAACTAAAGCTCTAACCAAATCCATTCTTTCTTCTACTTTTTCATCAATAAGATCAAGATTTGCTTCCGGATAAAATGCTGTATGAACAGTTTCTTTACCTGTAAGTTTAACATACATTTCATCTGCAATAAATGGTGCTATAGGCGCTATTAATTCAACGATTCCTACTAGAATTTCATATGTAGTTGCATATACAAATCTCTTGTCTTCAGTCATTTCCTCAGCGTAAAATCTTCTTCTTGCTCTTCTGATATACCAATTTGATAAATCTTCTGTTACAAAATCATTTATAGCCTTTACGGTTTTCATATGGTCATATTCATCCATGGAAATCGTAGCATCTCTTACTACTTTGTTATATTTAGAAATTATCCATCTGTCTAATTCCGGTCTATCTTCTTTAGGTACGTTTAGCATACTAGGGTCTACATCGTCTATATTAGAATATAGTACAAAGAAGTTGTATACATTTCTAAGTGTACCAAAGAACTTACTCACTACATCTTTAAGACCTTCTTCATCAAATTTAGTAGGTGTCCATGCAGGTGATACACTCAGTAAGTACCATCTTGTAGCATCTGCTCCGTATTTATCAAAAAGTTCAAAAGGTGATACAGTATTGCCCTTTGACTTAGACATTTTCTTACCTTCTTTATCAAGTAGCAAATCATTTACAAGTACATTTTTGTATGGTGATTTCCCCATTATAAATGTTGATATTGCCATTAATGAATAGAACCAACCTCTAGTTTGGTCAATTCCTTCGCAAATGAAATCTGCAGGGAAAAGTTCACTTTCAAATTTTTCCTTGTTTTCAAACGGGTAGTGCCACTGTGCAAAAGGCATAGCTCCTGAGTCAAACCAACAATCCATTACTTCAGGTATTCTGTTCATTTCTTTTCCGCAATGTGGACATTTAATATGTACATCATCTACGTATGGTCTGTGCAATTCTATGTTAATATCTATATCTTCGATTGCTTTATCCTTAAGTTCCTGTCTGCTGCCTATGCATTCCGTATGACCGCATTCGCATCTCCAGATAGGTATTGGAGTACCCCAATATCTACTTCTAGAAATTGCCCAGTCTTTAACTTCAGAAAGCCAATTTCCGAATCTCTTCTCTCCTACATAATCAGGGAACCAATTTACTGAATTATTATTAGCTACAAGCTGTTCTTTAAGCTTGCTCATCTCAATATACCAACTTGGTTTTGCATAGTATATAAGAGGTGTACTACATCTCCAACAATGAGGATAATTGTGCATTAATTTTTCTTTAGAGAAAACCTTGTCTTCAGCTACTAATGATTTTAGTATTTCTACATCAAGACCTTCTTCCATTACAAATCGACCTGCCCAAGGAGTTTCCGTAAATTCTCCTTTTTCGTTTACAGGTTGGAACACAGGTAAATCATAATTTCTTCCGGTTTGGTAATCATCTTCACCAAAAGCTGGTGCAGTATGTACTATACCTGTTCCGTCTTCTATGGTTACATAATCTGCTAATGTAATAAAGAACGCTTTTTTATCAGTATTTATATATGGCATAAGTTGTTCATATTCTAAATACTCTAAGTCTTTGCCAAGCATTTCTTCTAACACTTGATAATTACCTTCTCCAAGTACCTTATCCGCTAATACCTTAGCAATATATACTACTTTTCCTTCTTCTTCGCCGGCAGTCATTTTAGCCTTAATATATTTTATTTTAGCTCCCACTGTAAGTGCTACATTAGATGGAAGTGTCCAAGGAGTTGTTGTCCAAGCTAAGAAATACTCATCTGCATCTTTTCTCTTAAATTTACAAGTTACTGTAAGTGTTTTAACTTCCTTATATCCTTGAGCTACCTCATGTGATGCAAGTCCAGTTCCGCATCTTGGACAAAACGGAATGATTTTATGGCCTTCATATATCATGCCTGCATCGAAAAATTCCTTTAATATCCACCAACCGGATTCAATATAGTCATTATCCAATGTAATGTATGGGTTATCCATATCTACTAGATATCCCATTCTTTCGGTCATATCTCTCCAAAGATCTGTATATGAAAATACAGATTCCTTACACTTTTCATTAAATTCTTTAATTCCATATTTTTCTATGTCTTGCTTTCCTGACATTCCAAGTTGTTTTTCTACTTCAATTTCAACCGGAAGACCATGAGTATCCCAACCCGCCTTACGATTAACTTTAAAGCCTTTCATTGTTTTATATCTACATATTGAATCCTTAAGAGTTCTAGCCATAACATGGTGAATTCCCGGCTTACCATTTGCAGTAGGCGGTCCTTCATAAAATATGTAACTTGGACTATCTTCCCTTTCGGTTACACATTTGTCCAATAAGTCTTCTTTTTTCCATTGCTCTACTTGTTCCAATTGAAACTCAGCAATTGGTTTATCCGATAATTTCTCAAACATTCTTTTTACCTTTCTCTTTCTATCAAAAAATCCCTATAGATTCTATAGGGACGATTTATTCAAACCGCGGTACCACCCCAGTTGCTACCTCAATCAAGGCGCCTCTCTTAGTGTTAAGCTCTGAAGTGATTTTCGCTTAGGGTTTCACCAATATGCTCTCACCATATGCATATTTCTCTGTAGGGTTATTATTCCCAGTTACTGTCTTCGTCACCGCTTAAATATTAAATTGAAGTACTAAGACATATTACTATGTAATCCAATAATTGTCAAGATTTATTTATTTTGGTTATATTCAGAATGTTGTAGATTATTCTTTTTTAGGTCATTATATTCTACAAGTAATAAGAGTGCGTTATGTTGAAAAACAGCAAATTTATTGTTTTTGGATAATTATTTATTGAATAGATGAAATACTGTTTAAGTGATATTTTTTTGTAATCTATACTGTCTATTAAAAAATAGCCTGCCAACAGAAAAACAAAAAAAGGAATATAGAAAAGAACAACATACCGAACAAGCCATAAAACAACTACCGAAATCACAAACGGACAAAATTTAACAAAATTCAATTTTATTGCATGATTCTTAATTCCCAATATTAGTTGAACGTCAAATTTAAGAACAATACCCATTACAAAGAACATCATACAATGAAATATTCTATGAAGGAGTATTGTTTCAATATCATAAGTATTAAAAGCAGGCGCTGTATAAAAGTAACATAAATAATATGAGCCATAGAGCAAAGGAAATATAATAAATACTTTTATAATAGTATTTATTGTGTTTTTACTCATTTTATTCTCCTTTATAAATAATTTTTACTTTTCTTCCGTTAATTATAAATCTCTTTTTAGCTATTAGCAACTTAAGCTGCTAGCTAAGCCTCCTTATCCTTCCCTATTAATCCACAACATTTTGAAGCTCCATATAGCTATCATAATATTTAAACTTCATATTTGTCCACTACAATTTGCGGATAATCTTTATTTTCTTCATAATACACTTGCTAATCTAACCCTAATTAGTTAAAATATACATAGAACTAACAAAGAAGGAGTTGATTATATGCCACTAGCTATAATTGGATTTATTTTTTTAATAGGAATATTTGTTTACTATCTAATAAGCACTTCTTCAGGAAAAACGAATGCTAAAACTCCGGATAAAGAAGAAGTAGTAAATAGTATGCGCAAGGACAAGGATAACATTATCCTATTCCCTACCGATGTTGAAAAAGCTAAAAAGAAAAGAAATATAGGAAAATAGAAACCGGTATTCATAAATGCTGTTTTCTTTATGGAGATTATTATGGAGATATTTAAAAGTTTAAGATTATCTGCGATCATGTCATCAGTAATTATGTTAATACTAGGCTTTGCTCTTACTACAAATCCCGAAATGTCTATTAAAATGATATGTTACGGCTGTTCAGCTGCATTCATAGCTTTTGGTATCACTAATTTATTTGGATATTTCATTAAGAAAAGCGCCAATCCTAAAGGTGCTATATTTAATCTAGTTGTTTGTATATTTACTGTGCTTCTAGGCCTCTTTATCTTCATAAGGCCAGTAGCAGTATCTTCAATAATTCCAATTATTTTAGGGCTTACTCTTGTTGTTGACGGAGCGCTTCTATTTATTATGGGATTCACATTTAGAAAAGAGCTTCCTAAAAAAGGACTTATTGCTATTTTGATAGGACTTGGTATTGTTGTATTTGGAGCAATTATAGTTCTCTATCCTTTTGAATCGGAAGTAATTCTCATTACCTTTATCGGTATAAGTTTAATAGTCGCTGGGCTCTCTAATCTGATACATCAATTTATCGTAGAACACAAATTAAAAAAGCTTGAAAAAGAAAGCATTTAACTATAAATAAAAAATACACATCCGAGGATGTGTATTTTTATTGCTTTAATTAGTAAAGTTATCAAAGTATCCTTGAACAAGTACCACTGGTGTACCTTTATCTCCAGAACCACTAGTAAGATCACAAAGGGATCCAATAAGATCTGTAAGCTGACGAGGAGTTGTTCCTTGAGAGGCCATCTTTCCTACTAAATTGTTGTCTTTTTCTTTTATACTTCTAGAAATAGCATCCTTTAGTTCTTCTCCATTCAATTCTTTAAAATCATTATCAGCTAAGTATTTTAGTTTTAATTCATTAGGTGTACCAATTAAACCTTGTGTATAACCAGGAGATACTACAGGATCTGCTAATTCCCAAATTTTACCTTGAGGGTCTTTAAACGCACCATCTCCGTATACCATAACTTCAATATCCTTGCCCGTAATTTCCTTAAAATTCTTTTGAACTTTTTTTACTAGCTCATCACAATTTTCTGGGAATAGTTTAATTTTATCTTCTGTAGATTTATTAGAACCAAGAAGTCCATATTTACTATTATATCCACTTCCGTTAACACTTTCTGTAAGAATATCATCCATACCCATTACAGGTTTAGCACCAGCTTCTTTCAAAATTCTTTTAGTTCTAGTTCTAGTATGTATATCGCAGTTTAGAACTTTATCAGTATAATCTAATATTGTTTTCGCTTGATTAGAAAATACCACTTCTACTTCTGCTCCTGCTTCTTTAATAATATCGCTGTAATATGCTACATAATCTACGCCTGTAAACTCATGGTTACTTTCTCCAAAAAGTTCTCTGTACTTTTCCAATGTCAAAACATCGCTATAAGGATTTACTCCCGCCTTATCCATAGCATCCCAAGTGATAAGTGCATTACCCACTTCATCGCTAGGATAGTTAAGCATCAGAACTATCTTCTTAGCGCCCATTGCCATTCCCTTTAAACATATAGCAAATCTGTTACGAGACAATATAGGAAATATTATACCTATAGTTTCTCCTCCTAATTTTTGTTTAACATCTTCTGCTATTGCTGAGATAGGAGCATAATTACCTTGTGATCTTGCTACAACAGATTCAGTAATGCTGACTACATCTTTATCTCTTATTTTAAAGCCTTCATATTCTGCGGCTTCTAAAACACTGTCAGTAACTATTTTAGCTAAATCATCACCTTCTCTTATGATAGGACAACGTATACCTCTTGAGACCGTACCAACTCTTCTCTCCATATTTAACATCCTTTCAGCTAAATGTCGCTTTTAGTTAATAAAAAATCTAGTTAATTATACTATACTTGTCTATTTTGTACAAGAAATCACAACTTCTTTCTACTACGTAAATTTTATTTTCCATCGTACACTATTTTGCTATAGTCTTCTATGTATGTGTCTAAGTAACTATATATAGAATCAATTAGTATATCGTATTCTCCGTCTACTATTGCACTTCCTTCGATTTTTATATAAAACAGATCATATGTCTCTAAAAAAACTCCATCATCCAGTTCCCATGTATCAGCAAGAACCACTCCATTTTCGCTCTTGGCAACTGATTTATGAGTTTTAACATTTATTGAGTTAGAAGATATTTCTGAAGTTAATACCTCATCATCCTGGCTTTTTAGTCTATCTGCTGCATTTATACCATATTCATAATAGGTATTTAGCAAATCATCATGATTTTTTAAAAACGGATTAAATAGTTTTAAGATGATCGTAATGCTAGAATAACTGTCAGCAAGTTCTAAAGGTTTTCTATATACAAAATATATTTCAGAAATCCCATTTATATTATCATGAAATTTATATAAAAGTTCTTCTCCATCTACTGGCATTAATGTGTATCCTAAGCTTTCAACTTTTTTTACATTAACCTCTGAAGGCAAATAGTCTTCTGAAAATTTAAAGTTATTAGGTTCTTCTTGTGGCGCATCATATTCAGTAGGAAATCTAACCTCATCTTCATTTGAAAATTCATCATCGCCAAATCCACATCCAAAAATAATTAGGCTTACAATAATGCATAACATTAACGTTATTATCTTTTTCATAAATATTCCCCTTCCCTATTTGTACAAATATATTATAAGTATACCTTATTCTGAAATAAAAAAAAAGCTATCTCCTAAGAGATAGCCATTAATTCTTATTATACTAAGTCTTTTCTTGAAAGATTAATTCTGTTTTGGTTGTCAATTTCAGTAACCTTAACTGTTACTTTATCTCCGATGTTCATTACATCTTCAACCTTTTCTACTCTTTCATTGGACATTTTAGAAATGTGTAGTAAACCTTCCTTACCAGGAAGTACTTCTATGAAAGCTCCGAAATTCATAATTCTCTTAACTTCGCCTTCGTAGATTACGCCTACTTCTACTTCTTTAACTAGATCTTCAATCATCTTTTTAGCAATTTCAGCACTTTCACCATCATTACTATAGATGTTTATCTGACCTACATTTTCTTCGTTAATATCTATTTTAACACCAGTTTCGTCAATAATCTTATTTATCATCTTTCCACCAGGTCCGATAACGATTCTAACCTTATCAGGGTTTATCATCATGCTAATAGCTCTTGGAGCATATGGTGACATTTCTTTTCTAGTTTCAGGAAGCTCTTCTAACATGCTTGCCAATATTTCCATTCTACCTGCTTTAGCTTGCGTTAAAGCTTTTTGTAAAATATCTCTAGATAATCCATGTACCTTTATATCCATCTGAATAGCTGTTACACCTTCATCTGTACCAGTTACCTTAAAGTCCATGTCTCCTAGGAAATCTTCCATTCCTTGAATATCACTTAAGACAGCAAATTTACTTGTGCCATCTTCTTCTATTCTTTCGATAAGACCCATAGCTATACCTGATACTGGTTTTTTAAGTGGTACACCTGCATCCATTAATGATAGACATGATCCACAAGTTGATGCCATTGAAGAAGAACCGTTTGATGACAATACTTCAGATACGACTCTGATTGCATAAGGGAAATCTTCCTCTGAAGGAAGTACTGGCATTAATGCTCTTTCTGCAAGAGCTCCGTGTCCTATTTCTCTTCTACCAGGTCCTCTGCTTGTTCTAGCTTCACCAACAGAATATGATGGGAAATTATAGTGATGTATATATCTCTTTTCAGTTTCTTCGCTTATACCATCAAGTCTTTGTTTTTCGCTAAGAGGTGCTAAAGTAGTTATTGACAATACTTGAGTTTGTCCTCTCTTGAAAAGTCCTGAACCGTGTGCTCTAGGTAAAAAGCTTGTTTCTGAGTAAAGTGGTCTTATTTCATCTAATTTTCTGTTATCAGGTCTTATGCCTTCATCAAGAATCATAGATCTTACACTTTCCTTAGTAACATTGTATAAAACTTCTCCGATTTCTTTTCCTTGTTCAGGGAAGATTTCAGCAAAATGCTCTTTGGTTTCTATCTCTACAGCATCCATGTTATCAAGTCTTTCTAACTTGTCATAAGTCTTAATAGCAACTTTCATTTTATCTACTGCATATTCACGAACTGCTTTATCAATTTCATCAGAAGCTTTGAAAAGTTCAACTTCCATCTTTTCTTTTCCAACTTCTTTAACTATTTCTTCTATGAATTCACATATCTTACTAATTTCTTCATGTGCAAACATGATACCATCTAACATGATTTCTTCAGGAACTTCTTTTGCTCCTGCTTCTACCATCATAATAGCTTCCTTTGTACCGGATACTACAAGATGCATAACTGAATTTTCACGTTGTTCAGTAGTAGGATTTATTACAAACTCTCCATCTACTCTTCCAACAGCTACCGATGCAGTAGGACCATCCCATGGAATATCAGATACTGCTAATGCAACTGATGAACCAATCATACCCACTATTTCAGGTGCGCAGTCTGGATCATTACTCATAACTGTAGCTATTATTACAACGTCATTTCTATATCCTTTGGGAAACAAAGGTCTCATTGGTCTGTCAATCATTCTAGAACTAAGTATAGCTTTCTCACTTGGTCTAGCCTCTCTCTTGATATATCCTCCTGGTATTTTACCTACAGAATACATTTTTTCTTCATAATCAACACTAAGCGGGAAAAAATCAATACCCGGTTTAGATGTTTTCGATGCTGTAGCTGTACAGTTTACAACTGTTTCGCCGTAACGCATTGTTACTTGACCATTGGCTTGTTCACAAACCTTACCAATTTCGAATTGTAAAAGTCTTCCTCCTACAGCAGTTTTAAATACCTTATAATCTTCAAATCTAGCCATTTAATTAACAACTCCTTCCTGTTAATACTCCATACTTTGTTACAAAAATAAAAGCGGGAATGTCCCGCTTTATAATCAATTAAAACTATTTTCTTAATCCTAAACGAGCAATTAGAACTCTGTATCTTTCAATATCTTCGCTCTTAAGATAATTAAGTAAATTTCTTCTCTGTCCAACCATCTTTAAAAGACCTCTTCTTGAGTGATGATCTTTCTTGTGAATCTTTAAATGTTCGTTTAAATCATTAATTCTGAATGTTAAAACAGCAACTTGTACTTCAGGGGATCCTGTATCGCTTTCTTTTAACTGATAATCTTTAATAATTTGTGTTTTCTGTTCTTTTGTAATCATTTTAATTCTCCTTTTATTTTAATACACCTTACTCTAGGAATCCGCCGGAGTTGCGAAATACCGAGGGTAGGCACTAATTAACAACTAATACTACCATATACACTGATTTATGTCAAGACTAACGCTTACTTTTTATGATAGGCTTCGGCTAATATACAGTCTTTGGTAATCTGCTTCGAAAGCTCATCTATGCTGTCAAATTTGGCCTCATCTCTCATCTTTTCAAGGAATTCAACTCTGATTTCCTTGTTATACAAAATGCTGTCAAAGTTAAATATATGAGTTTCTACGTTCTTCTTATAATTACCTATTGTAGGTTTAACTCCAACATTTGTAATGCTTGGATAATCGATTCCATTATGATGACATATAGTTACATAAACACCATTAGGAGGAGTTACCATATTTTTATCTACTGTAATATTTGATGTTGGAAAGCCAAGTGTTCTGCCTAGTTTATTTCCTA
Source organism: Peptostreptococcaceae bacterium (assembly GCA_016650175.1). Lineage (GTDB taxonomy): Bacteria > Bacillota > Clostridia > Peptostreptococcales > Anaerovoracaceae > JAAYHV01. The sequence goes on from JAENWG010000007.1 coordinate 12,310, forward strand.
CCACTACTTTGCCACCTATTACGTAATTTCTACCCATAAATTTCTTGCATCGGACCATTTCACCGCTTTCAATAAGATTCCTTATTAAAGTGGAGCTTACGATTTCACCTTCAATTTTAACTGGCTCTAGTATATGTATACCATAACCTTTTACGATGCCTTCTCTCATAAGTACTTCTGGTGTTCCTAGGGCAAATTTACCGAATCTATAATTAAATCCGCATACAGCTTCCTTCATATTCATTTTATCAATAAGAATATCATCAATAAACGCTACAGAATCAGTATTCATAATCTCTTCATTAAATTCAATATTATAAAGGTAATCAACACCTAGTTCTCTTAATATTCTCGCTTTTTCATTAGGATAAAGAATGCTTTTTACAGTTTCTCCTTTACCTAGGTAATTCCTAGGGTGATTAGAAAAAGTAAATACTGCAGATTTTCTTCCAGCACTTTTGGCATTTCTTACTGCTCTAAATATTAGCTTTTGATGTCCTAAATGCACTCCGTCAAAATTGCCTAAAGCAATTATTGATTCATCTATATTCTCTATTTGATCTATTGAGTTAAATATCTTCATCAATCTCACCAGTAACCTTTACCGCTTTGTAACAATAATTTTCGCTTTCATATTTTGCAGTCCCTAAAAAGTTTTCTGCTTTTTTATCGTTCAAATACACTGCAAACCTATTTTCAATTTTAGTATCATGTATAAGATTAACATTGTGTTCAGCTATTCTCTGACCTCTAACAAATTTCCATGCTGATTTATCGTCTATTATGCATAGCCCCAAATCATCTAAAGAAAAATCTATAGGAAGGGTTAATTCATTAATAGTATCAATATTTATTGCATCAAAGTCATCCAAATCAATAGCATTTTTAATGTCAAATTTTCCGCTTTGAGTCCTCACCAGATTTGTCATAGTAGCTCCGCAGCCTAATATTTCGCCTACATCTCTACATATACTTCTAATATATGTACCTTTTGAACACTTTACATCAAACGAAATTACGTTTTTCTCAAGTTCTATATCCTTTACTTTTAAATATTCTATAAATGTTTTTCTGCTCTTTATTTCTACTTCTTCGCCTTTTCTCGCATATTCATAAAGCCTTTTACCATTTACTTTAAGAGCTGAATATATAGGTGGTACTTGATCTATTTCGCCGTCAAATGTTTTAAGTGCTCTTTTAACTGCTGCCTTTGTAATTTTTGAATAATCATTTTCACTAACAACTTCACCTGTAATATCTAAAGTATCAGTGGTTACCCCTAGCTTTATTTCACAGCTATAGGTTTTCATATCAGCTTCCATATATTCAATTATTCTAGTCGCTTTACCAAAACATACAGGCAAAACACCTGTCGCCATAGGATCTAGTGTCCCTGTATGACCTACTTTTTTAATCCCTAATTTCCTTCTGACATGATAAATTACATCATGTGAAGTTATACCTTTAGGTTTATTAATTATTATTATCCCACTATTAATTTTCATTATATCTAACTATTTCCTTAATTAATTCGTTTTTAATTATCTCAGTTGCTTCGTCTATATTTTTTTCTATAGTACAACCTGCAGCCTTAACATGTCCGCCGCCGCCAAGTGCTACAGCAGCGATTGAAACATCTGCATAGTTTTTACCTCTTAAGCTAACTCTAGTATTGTTTTTACTGTCCTCTTTAACTAGCGCTGCTATTTCTACTCCGCCAATACTTCTTAAGGTGGATACTATAGACTCTGTTTCGTTCATTTTGCAACCTGTCTTTTTGAGAATTTTCGCGGTTACTTTTGCTATAGCTATTTTACCATCCAATACAAACTCTGTGCCAGCAAGTACTAATGCTTCCGTCTGAATCTTTTCCCAACTGTTGTTTTCATATATGTTTATACTGACTACATTTGAATCTAGTCCGTATTTATATAAATCTGCTACAATCTGATGAGAAATAAAAGTAGTATTTGAATATTGAAAATTGCCTGTATCCATAGTTATAGCTGTAAACAAACAGTTACTAATTTCTTTATCAAAATCTACATCCATTTCTTTAAAAAGTCTATATAAAATTTCGCCTGTAGCTGCTGCTTCTGGTTCAACAATGTTATAATCTGCTGTCCCGTCACTAGTCCCGTGATGATCTACGCACATAGTAACTTTTCCGCTAAAAAACTTTTCTGTTCTTTTAGGAAACCTACTAATTTCTCCGCAATCAACACATATAGTTAAATCCGGATTACTAATTATATCTTGATTTTCAGTAATATATTTATCATCATTTAAAAATGTTAAATTATCAGATATTTCATCTTCAACTAATATGTATGCTTCTTTCCCCATATTTCGTAGAACTCTACATAGAGCAACTGATGATCCCATAGCATCACCATCTATATTAATGTGTGGAAAAAGTAATATTTTCTTTGAATTCTTAATTATATTTGATAATTCAGTATATGAATTATTTTTCTTCATCTGTGTCTTCCTCGTCTTTTTTAATATCTAAAGAATCAATTATTTCGTCTATATGTCTTCCATATTCCATTGAGTGATCAAACTTGAATATTAACTCAGGAACGTGCCTCATTTTTATAGATCTTCCTATTTCTTTTCTAAATACACCTTTTGCACTGTATAAACCTGCTAATATTTCTTGTTCTTCTTCCTCTTTATTTTCACTTCCAGTTAGAAGCGGCATTACATAACAGGTAGCAAAGCTATAGTCTGCTGTAACAACAACTGAAGATATGCTTATTATACCTGAAAGTCTTGGATCTTTAACTCCATTTATTAACAATCCACTTACTATTTTGCGGATTTCCTCACCTAACCGACCTACTCTATGATTTTTTCCCATGACATTCTCCATCTTCCCTTAAATAAGTAAATAGCCATAATTAATACTATGGCTACTTAGTTTAGTTATCTCTCTATTTCAACCATATGGAAACATTCTATAGTATCATCGATTTTAAGATCGTTATAGTTTTCTATTCCGATACCACATTCGTAACCTTGATTTACTTCCTTAGCATCATCTTTAAATCTTCTAAGTGATGATATCTTACCCTCATGTATTACTATGCCATCTCTAACAAGTCTTACTTCGGCGTTTCTTATTACTTTACCTTCAGTAACATAAGCTCCAGCTACAATGCCTATACCAGGAACTTTGAAAGTTTCTCTAATCTGAACTTTTCCTAGTACTTCTTCCTTATATTCAGGATCAAGCATGCCTATCATAGCCTTTTCTATATCATCTATGATGTCATATATTACTCTGTAAGTTCTAATTTCTACATCGTCCTTATAAGCCATATTAACAACGGCAGTAGAAGGCCTTACATTAAATCCTATGACTATAGAATTAGAAGTTCCTGCTAACATTATATCTGACTCTGTTATAGTACCTACACCAGTATGTATTATATTAACCTTGACTTTATCATTAGATAATTTTTCAAGAGAAGTTACAATAGCTCCTACAGAGCCTTGAACATCACCCTTAATAATTAGGCCAAGTTCTTTAACTTCACCCTCTTCAAGTTGGCTAAATAGTTGTTCTAATGTAGTACTTGAATTTCTAGCTAGTACTTCTGATCTTTGCTTAGATTTTCTGTGCTCAGCTATTTCCCTTGCAACTTTGTCTTCCCTAGTAACATTAAACTCATCACCTGCAAGAGGTACTTCGGTTAATCCTAATATTTCAACTGCTGTTGCAGGTCCTGCTTTCTTTATTGTTTCACCCTTATGGTTTGTCATAAGTCTAATTCTTCCTGAGCTAGTACCTGCTACAATACTTTCTCCCGAATTAATAGTACCGTTAGTTACAAGAAGTGTTGCAATAGGACCTTTAGCCTTATCAAGTCTTGCTTCAATTACAGTACCTAAGGCTAGTCTGTTAGGATTAGCTTTAAGTTCCAATACTTCAGCTTGTAATAGAATCATTTCTAAAAGACTAACTATGCCTTCTCCACTCTTAGCTGATACTGGTACAGCAATTACATCTCCGCCCCATTCTTCAACAAGTATTCCATTCTCGCTTAAGTCTTGTTTTACTTTTTCTGGATTCGCACCTGGCTTATCCATCTTGTTTATAGCTACTATTACCGGAACTCCGGCTGCTTTAGCATGACTTATGGATTCTATAGTTTGTGGTTTTACACTATCATCAGCGGCTACTACAAGTACTGCAATATCTGTTACATTTGCACCTCTTGCTCTCATCGCAGTAAATGCTTCATGTCCAGGAGTATCTAAAAATACGATTCTCTGTCCTTTTATAGTTACTTCTGAAGCACCTATATGCTGTGTAATTCCGCCTGATTCACTAGATGTTACATTAGTCTTACGTATAGCATCAAGAAGCGATGTCTTACCGTGATCTACGTGACCCATAACAGTAATTATTGGTGGTCTTGATACTAAATCAGTATCCTTATCTTCGAATATTTCTATGCCCACTTCTTCTTCAGCTTCTATAGACAAACCTATTATTACATCAATACTTAGTTCCTCTGCCAAAAGTAAAACTGCTTCTTCATCCAAATTTTGGTTTATGGTAGCCATAACACCTTTTTTCATAAGAGACATAATGACTTTTGAAGTTGATATTTCAGTTTGCTCACAAAATCCTGCAATAGTTATAGGAACATTTACTATAATTGTACCTTCTGGTAATGTTTCTTCAATAAGTGGTTCTATAGGTTCTATAGGTTTAGATCTGCCTTTTCTCTTGCCCTTAACCTTTTTCTCCAGCGATCTACCTTCAAAGTACTTCTTTTTTGGAGCTCCACCTTCTAGCTTAGCAAATTTATTTACTGGCTTATCTTTGGTTTTATCTAACTTACTGTTTTGTTTTTGGCCAGGTTTAATTTCCATACGCTGTAATGTAGAACCTTCTTTATCATCACGCTTAACATATGGTTTTTTATCTTTATCATTATTAAATCTACGATTATCCGTACTTTGATTTCTATTATTATTTGGAGCACCAGGTTTATCCCCTGGTTTAAAGTTACGATTAGCACCAGGCCTATTATCAGTAGGTCTTGCTGGGCCTCTGTTATCAGTAGGTCTTGCTGGGCCTCTGTTATCTGTAGGTCTTGCTGGACCTCTGTTGTCTGTAGGTCTTGCTGGACCTCTGTTGTCTGTAGGTCTTGACGGACCTCTGTTATCTGTAGGTCTTCTAGTGTCATTAGGACGTCTAGTTTCTGTTCTATGAGGTTCTTTTTTTACTTCTTTAGGTTGCTTAGTAGAATCAAACACCTTTTTAAATCTCATAGGTTTATTTGGAGCATTTACATACTCTTTTTCTTTTTTAACAGCTTCTTTAGGAGCTTCTGCCTTAACTACAGGCTTCTCGTCCTTAACTGCAGGCTTTTCGTCCTTAACTACAGGCTTTTCGTCCTTAGCTACAGGTTTTTCTTCCTTAACCACAGGCTTTTCGTCCTTAACTACAGGTTTTTCTTCCTTAACTACAGGTTTTTCTTCCTTAACCTTTTTCCCTTTTATTACCTCAGGAACTATATCATCTTTCTTAGGTCTATGTTCAAAGTCCTTTGGTACTATAGGTGTTCCTACAGGAGGTTTTGGCCTATTAAAAGATTCTTCTTTAATTATAGGTTTTCCTACTGGAGGTTTAGGTTTAGTAAAAGATTCTTCTTTAATTATAGGTTTTACTACAGAAGTAGTCTTTTTAGAAGGGGCATCTTTAGTTTTCTCTGCACTTTTAACACCACTTACACCTTTTTTAACTTTAAGTGCTTGGTCTTCGCTAATAGAACTCATATGACTCGTTGCCTCAATTCCCATGGAATTGATTTTTGTCAATAAGTCCTTACTAGACATATTAAGTTCTTTTGCTAAAGTATAAATTTTTACTGTCATTAGAATTCCCTCCTCTCATAATTTTTTTTAATAATAGATTTTAAATCGTTTCTCATAATCACTAATTTTTTGTTAATAATAATTAACTCTCCTTATCATTTTCGGCTAACTCGTTAACCACTTTATTTAATGTTTCCTCAGAAAAGTTTGTTTTGAAACTTCTCTGAAAAGCTTTTCTTTTTATGGCTTTTTTTATGCATTCTTCATCATTGCAAAGGTAAACGCCTCTACCTTTTGCCTTACCGGTTTTATCAATAGAAAGCTCTCCCTCGTAATATGATACTCTAATCATATCCGTCTTTAGTTTTATGCTTCTACATCCTATACAAGTTCTCATAGGTTCTTTATTCTTCGACATCTTGCTCTGGTTCCTTTTTAGTTTCCTCTACAGGTGTTTCTACAGGTGCCTCTACAGGTGCCTCTACAGTTTCTTCTACAGGTGCCTCTACAGGTGCTTCTACAGGTGCCTCTTTAGGTGCTTCTACAGGTGCTTCTACAGGTGCCTCTTTAGGTTTATCTACGTCCTCAAAGGACTCAAAATCAAAATCACTATTCTCAAGCTGGGCTTTGCTCTTAATATCTATCTTCCATCCACTTACTCTAGCTGCAAGCCTAACATTTTGACCTTCTCTGCCTATTGCCAATGACAATTGTTCTTCAGGTACTACTACAGTAGCAGCTCTTTCTTGAGTTATTATATATACTTCTTCAACTTTTGCAGGGCTAAGCACATTACTTATTAGAACTTCAGGAACATCATCCCATACAATAATATCAATCTTTTCACCGTAAAGTTCATCTACTACGTTTTGTACTCTAGAGCCACGTGAACCTACGCAAGCACCTACAGGATCAACGTTTTCATCATGAGACATTACTGCAAGCTTAGTTCTTGAGCCTGCCTCTCTTGCTATTCCTTTAATTTCTACAGTACCATCTGCAACTTCAGGAACTTCTAGTTCAAAAAGCTTTTTTACCAATCCAGGATGAGATCTCGACAAGAAGATTTGTGGCCCTCTTGTAGTTCTCTTAACATCCATTACATATACTTTAATATCTTCATTTACTCTGAAATTCTCGCCTTGAACTTGCTCAGATATTGATAATATGCCATCAGTATCTCCTATTGTTAAAAATACTGTATCATTACTGATTCTTTCAACTCTAGCACTTACAATTTCACCTTGTCTGCTAACAAAATCTTCATAAGCATTGCCTCTTTCAGCTTCTCTAATCTTTTGTACTACTACTTGTTTAGCTGTTTGTGCAGCGATTCTACCAAAAGCTCTAGGTTCTACTTGATATTCTATTATATCCCCTAGTTGATATCTAGCATCTAATGAGGTAGCTTCTTCTAGCGAAACTTCCGTCATCTCATCAGCAACTTCTTCTACTACATCCTTACGCATAAGTACTGCAATATCGCCTGTTTCCTTATCAACATCCACTCTTACATTTTGGTATGATCCATAATTTTTTTTATACGCTAAAACTAAAGCAGTTTCAATTGCTTCTAAAATTTCCTCTTTGGAAATATGCTTTTCTTTTTCTAAATCTGTTAACGCCTTTATGAATTCAACGTTCATTCTATCCTCCTAAAAAGCTATAGCTAAGTTTATTTTTGCAACTTTATCTCTAGGTAATATGATTTCTTTATCCAAAACCATAATTACAACTTCATCATTCCTCAGTCCTACCAATTCTCCGGAAATTTCCTTCGAACCATCAATTGCCTGATAAAGCTTTACTTCTACGTTCTCACCTTTAAATCTTTCAAAATCTTTATCGAAGATAAGTTCTCGATCCATTCCAGGTGAAGATAATTCCAAGTAATAGTTTTGCTCTATTACGTCAAGTTCATCTAATTTTTCACTTAAATATCTTGATACATTTTCACAGTCTGTAGTACCTATGTATTTTTCTTCAGCATCCATCTTTTTCTCGATAAACACCTTCAAATACCAATCTCTTCCTTCTTTTTTGAATTCTACATTGTAGAGTTCTGTGTCTGTGTCGGACAGGAAATCGTTTGTTAAATCAGTTACTATAGTCTTAACATTATTTTTTCTTGCCATATATACACCTCTAAAAAAATTCAAAGAGTGGGACAAACCCACTCTTTTACTTTAACTTATCCTATGGAGACAATTATATCATATTACTCCTAACAAATCAACCTCTTTTTAGATATCAAAGAAAGATATCTGCGCTGAATTAGGTACACCTTCAAATACTCCATATTTATTTAATTCCTCTATGTTCGTAGATGAAAGTTTAGTTTTTTGTTTAACTTCCTCTAGAGTCTTAAATACTGTTAAATCATATTCTTTCTTTAAAGATTCAGCTGCCGTTTGACCTACTCCGCTTACAGAAGCGAACGGAAGTCTCACCTTACCTTCGTAAATAGTAAATACCGCAGCTTTAGATTTACCCAATTCAGGAGGCAAAAACTCATATCCCCTTGAATACATCTCATAGGCTATTTCATATATCAAGACTTCGTCCAATTCTTTTTTACTGGCATTTTTACCCATGCGTTTAACTTCTTCCAACTTTTCGTAAACAGCATCTATGCCTCCTAATATAGCTTCCGCATTAAAACTGTCAATCTTCGTTGTAAAATATGTAGCATAAAATTCCAACGGATAATACACCTTAAACCATGCCATTCTAAATGACATCATAACATAAGCAACGGCATGTGCTCTTGGGAACATGTATTGTATTCTCTTGCAAGACTCAATATACCAATCTGGGACTTTATGTTCCTTCATTATTTTTAGTTGCTCTTCTTTAAGTGGCCTATTCTTTCGTACGTCCTCCATTATTTGAAAGGATTCTGCGTTATTTATACCTTTGAGAATCAGGTAATTCATAATATCGTCTCTTGTCGATATAACCTCTTTCATTGTAGCCGTACCGTTAGTAATGAACTCTTGCGCATTATTAAGCCAAACATTCGTACCATGAGAAAATCCCGATATTCTAATTAATGCTGACATTGTTTCAGGATGAGTATCGTCGAGCATTTTTCTAACAAAAGAAGTTCCAAACTCAGGTATTGCATAACTACCATGAGTAAATTTGTATTCTTTATTTTTAATGTCCAAAACTTCTGTGCTAGTAAATATTTTCATAACCTTTTTATCACTTAAATCTATACTTAATGGGTCTACTCCTGTAAGATCTTGCAAATGGCGTATCATAGAAGGAATATCATGCCCCAATATATCAAGTTTTAATAAGTTTTTTTCGATTTTATGGTAATCAAAATGTGTAGTTATAATATCTGTGTTTGTTGAGTTTGCAGGATGCTGAACAGGACAAAATTCATATATTTCATTTTCTTCAGGAACAATTATTATTCCTCCAGGATGTTGGCCTGTGGTTCTCTTCACTCCCGTACATCCTTTAGCTAATCTATCAATCTCAAATTTATTATATTCATAGTTATTTTCTTCTAAATAATGTTTTACATAACCGTAGGCAGTCTTATCCGCTATAGTACTTACAGTACCTGCTTTGAATACATTTTTTTCGCCAAATATTTCACCTACATATTTATGTGCAGTCGCTTGATATTCTCCTGCAAAGTTAAGATCTATATCAGGTTCCTTATCACCTTTAAATCCCAAGAACGTAGCAAAAGGAATATTAAATCCGTCCTTTTTAAGTTTCTCTCCACATTCAGGACATATCTTATCGGGCATATCAACTCCACAGTCATAATCGTTTAAATCTCCCCATTCTATATACTTACAATTAGGGCAAATATAGTGTGGATCTAATGGATTTACTTCAGTTATTCCAGCCATAGTAGCTGCAAATGATGAACCGACTGAGCCTCTACTTCCTACCAGATATCCATCACTTAGCGATTTTTCAACTAGCATTTGGGCCGAAACATACATTACAGCATACCCATTAGATATTATTGAGTTCAGCTCTATCTCAAGTCTTTCTTCAATTACTTTAGGAAGAGGGTCTCCATATATACCATGCGCTTTTTTAGCACAAGTTTCTCTAAGTTTTTCTTCTGCACCAGCTATTTTAGGTGGGAATTTTTTGTTTGATATAGGTTCGACATAATCTATCATATCAGCTATCTTATTAGTATTTGTTATTACTACTTCATTAGCTCTTTCTTCACCAAGGTAACTAAACTCGTCTAACATCTCCTCGGTAGTTCTAAAAAATAGCCCTTTACTGTTAGCATCCTTAAAGCCTATACCCGTCATAATAATATTTCTAAATATAGCCGATTCTTCATCAAAATAATGCGAATCCGTAGTCGCCACAGTAAGTTTTTGTAGTTTATCTGCCGTTTGTAAAACTTTTAAATTAAATTTTTTCAAATCTTCATTTGACTTAACTATATTTTTTCTTATCATAAAATTATTATTAATAAGAGGTTGTATTTCTAAATAGTCATAGAACGAAGCTATTTCTTCTATTTTTTCATCAGGTAAACCGTTTTTAACAGCAGAAAAAACTTCTCCAGCTTCACATGCACTTCCTATAATTAATCCTTCTCTATGTTTAATAAGTATAGACTTAGGAATTCTAGGTCTTTTATAGAAGTATTCAATGTGAGAATATGAAACCAATTTATATAAGTTTTTTAAACCCTCTTGATTTTTAGCCAAAAGAATAATATGGTTAGTCCCATGCTTTTTATAGTCTATAGTTCCATCAGCCCTAATCGAATCACTATCATCATAAAGATACCCTTCGAGTCCATATATAACTTTTATATCTTTACCCTCTTTTAGAAGCTTTTGGCGTGTATTAGCGGCATCAGGGAATGCTTGTACTACTCCATGATCTGTTATTGCTATTGCAGGATGACCCCATTCAGCAGCAGTTTTTATCATTTTATCTATATCATTAAATCCGTCACTGTCACTCATTTTAGTATGTACATGAAGTTCTACTCTTTTTCCTTTTTTACATAGGTCTTTTCTTTTTTCTTTTTTAATTTTATTTATCTTGTTAGCAATAAGCACTACACAATTTTCATATGTATCAAACTGAGCATCACCTTTTATTAAAAGTGTATCACCCTCGTTAATAAGCTGTTCAAGCTCTTCCCACTTTTCCTCAGATATGAAAAGTTTAGTACATACAGAAGTTTTATTATCTGTTAAAAGAAGTGTATAAAGAATTCTTCCCGATTTAATCTGAAAATGTGATTTACTAAATATAACTCCTTGGATAACAACGTTGCCGCTAGAACTATTTAAGTCTCTTAGGTTAATACCCTCTCCGATAATTCTTCCGCCCACTAAATAGTCTCCTTCAGCAGGGATATCTACATTTCTTCTTTTCTTTTTGTAAGGATTATTTGATTTACTTGTAGCACTTGGCTTCTTTAACGGAATATTGTCATTTATCTTTTTTATCGCATTTATTTCTATACTATCTATTTTAGATTTCGATTTTACTATTCTTTCAGCATGCTTTTTACAAACTTCAAAACTAAACTCATACTTGAGGCCTAACTGCTTAAGCATTATTTCCTCAATAACTTTTCCTAGCTGTTTATTTAGTTTCTTAGTAGTTACTTCTCCTACTGATTTTGCAATTACCTTTTCACCTTCTATGTAAAAATCTTCTTTTCTTATAAATCTAAGAAGAAACGCATTATCACTATTAACATATTCTGTTAGATAAGGTATATACATCTTAATTGCCATTTCATCATCTATCGCTAAATCTTTGTATTCGTAATTAAGTATAACTCCATTAATTTCGTCTGAAATTAGCGATACTTTATATTTTAATAATTTATGAACATCATATGGCATAACAAAATTGAGCCTAATATTAATGGTTATCATCAGACTCGCTTTATCTATAAAAGAATCTAAAACATCAAAGTTTAGATTCTCTTTTTTCATATTCAGATTGTCACATACTGCATTCCAATCAATAAGGCTGTTTATGTATTTTTCCATCCTATCCCTTCTCGATTATATTAATTAGTTCCGTAACTATATCTTTTTCTTCTACTGTTTTAATAACTTCACCTTTTGAAAAGATAACACCTTTACCTAATCCACCAGCAACTCCGTAATCAGCTTCCTTAGCTTCTCCCGGACCGTTTACTACGCATCCCATAACCGCAACCTTAATAGGAGGTTTTCCAGCTTCTTTTCTCTTGCTTCCAATAGGTTCAAGCTTTTCTTCTATTTCCGTAGCTAGTTTTTCTAGGTTAACTCTAGTTCTTCCGCACGTCGGGCAAGATACCAACTCTATATTTTTAGTTCTCATTCCTACAGTTTCCAGTATTTCTTTACCTAATAGTACTTCCTGAACAGGATCTGTTGTTAAAGAAACTCTAAGTGTATCTCCTATACCTGCTAAAAGTAGTCCGCCTATTCCTATAGCAGATTTGATTATTCCGTGTTTAATCGTTCCTGCTTCTGTAACTCCAATATGTAGGGGGTAATCTATTTTATCCCTAATAAGCAAATGACTTTGATAATTCATTACTACATCAGATGATTTAATTGACAATACCAGATTATCATAATCCATATCTTCTATTATCTTAAGCGTATCTAAAGCACTTTCTACAATTCCTTCTTTTGTTACGCCACCATATTTATTAACAATACTTTTTTCCAAAGATCCAGAATTAACGCCTACTCTTATAGGAATATTTCTTTCTTTAGCTGCATCTATTACCTGTTTTACTCTTTCGTTGTCGCCAATATTTCCAGGGTTTATTCTTATCTTGTCCGCTCCGTATTCTATTGATTTTAAAGCTAGTCTGTAATCAAAATGAATGTCTGCGACAAGAGGCATATCCACTTTTTTTCTTATATTTTTAAATGTTTCAGCCGAATCAAAATCAGGGATAGCTATTCTGACTATTTCGCATCCCGCATTTTTTAATTCATTTATTTGATAAAGAAGAGCTTTTTCATCTCTAGTATCTACGTTAGTCATCGACTGAATAGATACAGGCGCTCCTCCTCCTATTTTTATATCTCTACAAATTATTTGCTTACTCATTAGTTCACCTCTTAATTAAACAAATTAACAATATCGTTCCATGTTATCAATACGAAAAGTAATAGCAACAGCATCATACCTACTGTATGTACTGTACCTTCCATTTTATCTGTTATCATGTTTCCTGTTATTCCTCTGATTATTACAAATATTATTCTGCCTCCATCAAGCGCTGGTAATGGTAACAGGTTTATTATAGCAATGTTTAAACTAATAAGTGAAGCTAAGTATAGAAAATATGTAAACCCATATTCACTAGAATCTCCTACCAATTTAACTATACCTACTGGTCCAGATATATCATCTGCAGATACTCCTCCCGTAAGCAGCTCCTTGAATCCTTTTATTAGTGATACATTCATATTCCAAGTTGCTGGTAGACAATACCTAACACCTACTAACGGACTATGATTCAGTTTGCTTTCAATCCCAACTAAATACCTTCCATCTTCATTTTCTAAAGGTGACATATTAAGCGTTTTAATAGTACCATTTCTTTCTACTTTTACTTCAAGGCTGTTACCTTCGCTACTATCTATCGCATTAGCAACATCATTAAAATTTTCTATAGCAACTCCATCTATTTCTGTGATTTCATCACCAGCAATCATTCCAGCTATTGCTGCTGGTCCATCTTCGGTAACTGTTTCAATTACATTTGTTGTTATTCCTGTTACGCTAAGCGCAATTAGCATTGCTAAAACAGCTACTAATACATTCATAGTTGCTCCTGCTAATAATACAAGAATCTTTTTCCACCAAGACTTATTATTAAAAGCTCTTGGATTTTCGCTTTCATCATTTTCGCCTTCCATTGCACAATAACCACCTAGTGGAATTGCTCTTAAGGAATACTTTGTTTCTTTACCTTGTTTTTGATAAAGCGATGGTCCCATTCCTATTGAAAATTCATTTACCTGTACTCCTACAGCTTTTGCTACTATAAAATGACCCAACTCGTGGGGAAATATAAGTAGAAAAAACAGTAAGACTGTTAATACAAATGTTAGCATTTTTCACCCCTATTGATTACTTCTATCGTCTTAGCTCTAACTTCACTGTCTAGTGCTAATATTTCTTCTAATGTGTTTATCTTATTATCAAAATCCATATCCATGACCTTTATTAAAAAATTCTGTATATCTATAAACCTAATATTACCATTTAAAAACGCACTAACTAATACTTCATTAGCACCGTTTAATACTACTGATTTATTTCCTCCTGCTTTAAGCGCATCATATGCAAGTCCTAGTGGCTTAAATACATCTAATTTTGGCTTCTCAAAGTGAAGGTTTGAACCTACCTTTATAAAATCAAGGCTTTCTCCTGAATAATTAAGCCTATTAGGATAATTAAGTGCCAGCCCTATGGGAATCCTCATGTCTGGAAATCCCAATTGCGCTATAATTGACGTATCTTCATATTCTACCATAGAATGAACTATACTTTCAGGATGTACCAAAACATCTATTTTATCAGCTTCCATATCAAACAGCCACTTAGCTTCAATAACTTCAAGACCTTTATTCATCATAGTAGCTGAATCTATAGTTATTTTTTGACCCATACTCCAGTTAGGATGTTTTAAGGCTTGAGCAAGTGTTACGTTTTCCAGTTCGTTAAGATTCATATTTCTAAAAGGGCCACCTGAAGCAGTTATTAATAACCTTTTCACGCTACTTTTTTTGTTTCCCATAAGGCACTGAAAAATCGCGCTGTGTTCACTGTCAACTGGTAATATATTTACATTCTTTTCCTTGGCCAAATCAGTTATTAACTGTCCACCTGTAACCATTGTTTCTTTGTTTGCAAGTGCTATGTCAGTTCCATTATTGATAGCATTATATGTAGGTGCTAAACCGCTAATTCCCATTAACGCATTCAGAAGTAAATCACATTTTTCTGAGGCCATCTCAAAAAGGCCTAATGAACCAACAAAGAATTCCACCGTACTAAATTCCTTTTTTAGTTCTAATGCATCTTCTTGTCTTTCAACGCATACATACTTAGGCATATATTTATTAATTTGCTTTTTTAGTTCTTCTATTCTATTTTTACAGCTTAAGCCTACAACCTTAAACTTTTCTGGATTTTCATCCACTATATCAAGTGCCTGAGTTCCTATTGAACCAGTACTCCCTAAAATTATTATTTCTTTCATAGTTTCTCCAATTAGCCGATTATGAATATTGTATAGTAATAAATAATTGGCGCCATAAATATAACGCTATCAAATCTATCCATAATTCCGCCGTGCCCAGGTATTAAATTACCATAATCCTTAACATCCATCTTACGTTTTAACGCTGATGCAGTAAGATCTCCAAACTGAGAACATATTCCTCCGATTAGGCCAATTATTATACAGTGAATTAATAGTCTTGGAACTACAAAATATCCAAAAATACCACTAAATATTATACTTCCAATAGCTCCGCCTATTGCACCTTCTATCGTTTTTTTAGGACTTAAATTTGGAGCAAGTTTATGCTTACCAAATAGATATCCCGAAAAATATGCAAATATATCTGTACAAAAAGCAGTTATTATTACTAGCCAAGCCAGTATCGAGTATTCACCTAAATTATCAATTAGTATTAAATGATATAGGAAAAATATTACGTAGATTATGCCAAGCACTGTAGCCATTCCGTCCGAAACTCCTCTGTGCACAACATCCATACCATAAATTAAACCTGCCATAACTACTAACACCAACCACAGAACTATTAAATTCATATTGCTCGGCATAAACATTTGAATTGCATATAAAGCTATTAGCGCAACGTAAGCAATATTATATGATGGTTTAATTCCTGCATTAGTAAATCCATTATAGAATTCTCTAATAGCTATAAGGGATAAAACAAATCCTGCTGCCAATAAAACATAACCACCAAAATATATGATTAATATTAGTGGAACCATTATAAGCCCCGATAATACTCTAGTCTTCATAATTTAACTTCTGCCTCCGTATCTTCTATTTCTGCTTTGATATATATTTATAAGCCTAACGAACTCTTCTTTATCCATATCAGGCCAAAGTACATCTGTAAAAACAAACTCACTGTATGCGCATTGCCATAACAGGAAATTGGAAATTCTTTCTTCTCCACTTGTCCTAATTAATAAATCAGGATCCGGTATATTTCCAAGTTCATCTCCAGTATAAAGGCTATTAGCAATATCTTCTTCTGTTATTTCTGATTTACCATTAGCAATTAAGTTATTAACTCCTCTTACGATTTCAGCTCTTCCTCCGTAATTAATGGCTATATTAAATATTAACCCATCATTATCTTTGGTAGAGTCTATAAGATCTTGAAGCTTATTTCTTGCACTTTTAGGTAACAAGGAATAATCACCAATTGAGTTTACCTTAACATTGTTATCGTTAAGTTCTTTTAGCTCACTATTTACATATTTTATCAGCAAATTAAAAATACCGCCCACTTCTTCTGAGCTTCTTTTCCAGTTCTCAGTAGAGAACGCATATACTGTAAGATATTTTATTCCAATTTGAGAGGATGCTATTACGATTTTTTTCATCGCTTGCATACCTGCATTATGACCCATTACTCTTGGTATGTTTTTCTTTTTTGCCCACCTACCGTTGCCATCCATAATCACGGCAACGTGTTTTGGCATATTATTATCTACCATATAACCACCTTACGTAAATAACGTGGCTTTTACGCCACGTTAGTTATTATTTTATACTTCCATAATTTCTTTATCTTTACTTTCAATAATACTGTCAATCTCTTTACCAGCATGATCTATAGCTTTCTGATTATTTTCTAGACCGTCTTTTAATTCATCTTCAGTAATTTCATTGCTTTTCTCTTGTTTTTTCAGTTTATCATTTTCTTCACGACGAATATTTCTAACAGCCACTTTGCATTCTTCGCCAAGTTTTTTTACATCTTTAAGTAATTCTTTTCTTCGTTCTTCAGTAACAACAGGAATACTTAGTCTTATGCATTTACCATCATTGTTCGGATTGATTCCTAGATTTGCTACATTTATAGCCTTCTCAATGTTTTCCATTGCACTAGTATCAAAAGGAACTATCATAAGCGTTCTTGGATCCGGTACAGATACATTAGCTAAACTTTTAAGTGGTGTCATACAACCATAATAATCCACACTGATTTTGTCTAATATAGCAGGATTCGCTCTACCTGCCCTTACTGCATTTAAATCTTCTTTAAGCACATGTAAGCTTTTTTCAATTCTATCTTCTAAACCTAAACTTGAATGACTCATAACATACCTCCATTTATTTAATCAACGTTCCTATTTTTTCACCATTTATTGCTTTCATTAAATTACCTTCTTCGGCAATGGCAAATACATGTATTTTTATATTATTATCTTTACACAGTGTAGCTGCTGTTAAATCCATTACCTTTAAATCTTTTTCTATTACATCCATGAACTTTAGTTCATCGAATTTAATTGCCTTAGGATTTGTTTCTGGATCGTCTGAATAAACAGCGTCTACATTTTTAGCAAGAAGTATTATTTCTGCTTCTATTTCTGCTGCTCTAAGTGCTGCCGCAGTATCTGTAGAAAAGAACGGACTACCTGTCCCTGCACCGAATATTACTACTTTTCCTTTTTCTAAATGGCTAATTGATCTTCTTCTTGCATACGGTTCAGCAATCTCTTTCATTTCGATAGCTGTTACTACTACTGCCTGGCAGTCTATAGATAATAGTGCATCTTGAAGTGCCATAGAATTCATAACTGTTGCTAACATTCCCATATAATCAGCTGTTGCCCTATCCATGAAGTTGCTTGTTCTACCTCTCCAAAAATTGCCACCACCAACTACAATACCTACTTGAACTCCCAAGTCATTTATAGCTTTTATCTGATTTGCGATTATCTGAGTAGTTTCAGGATCTATACCAAATTTACTTTTACCGGCCAGTGCTTCTCCACTTATTTTAATCAGAACTCTTTTGTACATTACTGCCATTTAACCACTTCCTTTATGCTTATTTTATTACGTTTGACATGTATGTAACCGTAAAACTTTCACTGTTACCAACCACATCCATTATCTCCTTATATTCACTGGCTAAGCTCGTGCTATTAAATAGCGCACTGCCAGTTAAAAAACTAAATATGTCTGTTTCCTCTTCAGGAAATAGATATTTGACATCACATGTTTCCAAGGAGTTGTCGGATTTCATCATGTTTATAGCATACTCATAATCTCCGATTTCATCTATTAGACCATTTTCCAAAGCTTGCTTCGCAGTATATATTCTACCGTCAGCTAGGACTTTTACTTGATCAACAGTCATATTTCTTCCATCAGCTACTATTCCTACAAACTGTTCATAGGCTTCGTCTACTAAGCCTTGAAATATATCTTCTTGTTCTTCAGTCATCTCTTCATAATAACTTCCCATATTTTTGTTATCACCAGATGTAATAGTTTCTGTTTTAATTCCTATGTTCTTAAGGAGCTCAGTAGCATCATATATGGTACCTATCTTAACACCTATTGAACCAGTCCAACAATTTCTGTTAGCAATAATTTTATCAGCCGGCGCTGAGATATAATATCCACCAGATGCAGCCATGGAGCCCATAGCAGAATAAACAGGTCTACCTGTTTCCTTATATTCCAGTATCTTTAAATATAGTTCATCACTCGTATATACACTTCCACCAGGTGAATTTACCTGAATTATTAAGCCCTTATTGTCGTTATCGTCAATTATATCGTCAATAGCATCCATAGTAAACTGATGGTTATATGTTTCGGTTTCTAAAATAGAACTAGAACTGTCTGCTATAGTGCCTTCAACACTAATTACTGCAATATAGTCGTCGCTAAAGTCTATACTACTGTCAGTTTGACTTACTCCACCCATAATATTATTTATAGTTCTGTTACACGAAACTCCTAAGAGTACTACAGCTACAACAACCACTAAGAATATAATCAGGCCTTTGCTTATTTTTCTTTTGCCCTTATTTTCTTTCTGCGCTACTTTATAATCATCGTAACTCATATTCTCTTTGTCTTGGTTTTCATTCATATTTACTCCTATATAGCCTTAGTTTTGATTTCTTCAACTAGTTTAGATATGAACTCATCAACTTGCAAAGTTCCTATATCACCAACTTTATTGGATCTAACTGAAAGAGTATTATCTTCTTCTTCTCTTTCCCCTATAACACAAATATATGAAATTCTCTGATTTCTAGCTTCACGTAATTTATATCCGATTTTTTCATTTCTTACATCAACTTCTACTCTAAGTCCTGCATCTTCACACTTTTTCTTAACTTCATATGCATAATCTGAAAGTGCTTCAGTAACAGTTAACAGTTTAACCTGAACTGGTGCAATCCAAAGCGGGAATTTACCAGCTGTATGTTCAATTAAAATTCCAATGAATCTTTCTATTGAACCAAATATTACTCTGTGAATCATAATCGGTCTATGTTTTTCTCCATCAGAACCTATATAAGTTAAATCAAATCTCTGGGGCATCTGAAGGTCTAATTGAATAGTACCGCACTGCCATGTTCTTCCTAGTGAATCTTCTAAATGAAAATCTAGCTTAGGACCGTAAAACGCTCCGTCTCCTTCATTTAGAGTATAATCTACACCTATCTCTTTCATAGCTTCGCTTAATGAGTTTTCAGCCATGTTCCATTCTTCATCTGTTCCCATTGAATCTTCAGGTCTTGTTGATAATTCTATAAAGTATTTAAATCCAAAAAGCTTATATAATTCATCGATGAATTTAATTACTCCAATAATTTCATCTGTAACTTGTTCAGGAAGCATGAAAATATGTGCATCATCCTGAGTAAATGTTCTTACTCTCATAAGGCCATGTAAAGCTCCTGACAGCTCATGTCTATGCACCTGACCCAGTTCACCTATTCTCATAGGAAAGTCTCTGTATGAATACATTTTCCTCTTGTAAGCAATCATAGCACCTGGACAGTTCATAGGTTTAATAGCAAAATCTTCATCATCTATCTTTGTAAAGTACATATTGTCTTTATAGTGATCCCAATGACCTGACGTTCTCCAAAGCTGCTCATTCAAAATAAGCGGAGTTTTAATTTCTTCATATCCGTGTTTTTTATGTTCTTGTCTCCAAAAATTTTCAAGCTCATTTCTTATTACCATTCCGTTAGGCATAAAAAAAGGGAATCCAGGGCCTACATCATTTAGCATGAATATATCCATTTCTTTGCCAATTTTTCTGTGGTCTCTCTTTTTAGCTTCTGCAATTTTATTAAGGTAAGCGTCTAGTTCCTCTTGCGTAGGAAAACAAGTTCCATAAATTCTTTGAAGCATTTTATTTTTTTCGTTTCCACGCCAGTATGCTCCGGCTACGCTAGTTAGTTTAACAGCTTTAATTTGACCTGTTGATTCCATATGCGGACCAGCGCAAAGGTCAACAAAATCACCTTGTTGATAGAATGAAATGACAGCATCTTCAGGTAAATCCTGAATTAATTCCACTTTATATGGTTCGTCTTTTTCATCCATAAATTTTAACGCTTCTTCTCTTGGTAGCTCAAATTTTTCAAGTTTTTGATTGGCTTTTATTAGTTTTTTCATTTCTTTCATTATTTTCATAAGGTCTTGGTCCGTAATCTTGTACTCAAGATCTATATCATAATAAAATCCATCTTTAATAGAAGGTCCTATCGCAAGCTTAGCGTCTGGCCAAATATTTTTTATAGCCTGAGCTAGAATATGTGAAGTAGTGTGTCTGTAGTTACTCTTTATCTGTTCATCTTCGAAATTAATTTTTTCTTTAGCCATAATTCACCCCTTTATTAGTTTATATATATAAGGTTAAAAAACCCATAGTTACAGCATTACTATCCTAGAAATAATAACATATATTTACCATAATGTAAACTATTTAAGCTGTTATATGCATGGATTTGTGGTAAAATATATAAAAAGAATTAAAGGAGTTAATATGTATAAAATAGCCTTAGCATCAAAATCACCAAGACGTATACAGCTACTTAATGATTACGGAATGCAAGCAACACCACTACCTGCAGACATTGTAGAGAAGCATCCAATAAACTGTGATTATATAAGTACCGTTATGCATTTAGCTTTAAAAAAAGCTATGTATGTATATACACATGAAAACATTACAGGTTATGACCTCATAATCGGATCTGATACTATAGTTTATAACGATGAAATTTTAGAAAAGCCAAGCTCTAAAGACGACGCATACAAAATGATAAAATCTCTTGCTGGGCACGAGCATATAGTTGCTACAGGTATTGCTATAATCGATATAAACAATGGTAAGAAATACGTTAGTCACGTGGATACGCTTGTATACGTTAATGATCTGACTGAGAATGAAATCAATGAATATATTAATACTGAAGAACCGTATGACAAAGCAGGTGCTTATGCTATACAAGGTATTTTCGGGAAACATATAGAAAAATATGAAGGTAGTTATACCAATGTAATGGGTCTTCCTATGGAAAAGCTACAAGAAATGTTAAAATCAATATAATTGGTTCTATAATAAATGTTGGGGTAACCAGTAAATGGTTATTTCAACATTTTTAAGTTTTTGCAAAAAAAGAATGAGCATATGTCCCACCTTTGATATAATCGAATTACTAAAAACAACAACGAAAGGATAGTAATATACTCAATACAAATCATACCAAAGAATCAATTGGTTTAGAAAATGTATTAGTAACAAATTTAGAAAATTTCAGTGAAGAAATTCACATATCATTAGAAATGCCTAGAAAGGAACATGCTTGTCCAAATTGTGGGGTTATGACAAATTGTGTTCATGATTACATAAATCAAAGGATTAAAGATATACCTACTAGGCATAAAAAAACATATCTTTATCTACGCAAGAGAATATATAAGTGCCCATTATGTGGGCAAATATTTATTGAAGATATTCCGTTTCTACCTAAGTACCATCATTCTACTAGGAGGTTAATAGCAAAAGGCAAAGCAGTTTCAGACCATAGTGCTTAAGCCATAGCGTTTATTGAAGACTGGTGCAATACACACCTCAAAAAACACTTGGATATAGAACCCCAGAAGAACTGTTCGAGAAACAACTTGATCCTATATATTCAACATAAGGTCAAGGAAACATTTTAACGAAGACTAGTTCAAATTGCTATTGAAATTCAGGAATTAAATGTTATAATTAGACTAAGTTAAAACACTGGATTTACTAAGGAGGTATTAACGATGAACAAAGATATTATGGAAGGCAAGTGGGAACAAGTAAAAGGCGAAGTTCAGAAAAAATGGGGTAAGCTAACCGATGACGATCTTGATGTTATTAAGGGTGATGCAAAAAAATTGGCCGGAAAGCTTCAAGAAAAATATGGAATGACAAAAGAAGAAGCAGAAAAAGCAGTAGAAGATGTTGGTCAACAGGACCATGATATGATTACAGGAGAAAAAATTTCAAAGTACAAAAGGAATTACGATTAAAAATAACGGTTCTATAATAAATGTTGGCGTAACCGGTAAATGGTTGCTCCAGCATTTTTAAGTTTTTGCAAAAAAAGAATGAGCAGATGCTTACTATTTGCTACAGAGCTTTAGAGATATTTTTAAATGCGAAGATCGTAGTGAAGCTAAAAAAGAATTAAGTAACTGGATGCTTAAAGTGGAAGCTTTAGATATGCCAGAATTTAGAGCATGCGTTAATGCTATGGACAATTGGAAAACAGAGATACTTAATATGTTTGAATATGGTTTTAGCAATGGATGCACTGAAGGCTGCAATAACAAAACAAAGGTATTAAAACGAATATCTTATGGCTGTCCTAACTTTGAAAGATTTAGAACTAGGCGACTAATTCTGAATTAGGTTAAATCTAATATGAACTTGTTTTGTGATGTAATGAATTACGTTTTAAATATAGGTGCGCATAAAAAGAGCTTGGGCACTTTAAATCAGCCCAAGCTCAATAGCTCGATTATCAATTTTTTGATTGGTTACCCCAATATTTGACACAGAACCATATAATTTAAAAGCCGGAGCAAATGCTCCGGCTTTAATAATTATATTATTAATTATTTTGATGATGCGTCAAATAATGCTTCTGCATTATCCCAATTAGCGATAATCTCAGGAATAACTTTGTATAAGTCTCCTACGATACCATAATCAGCTACCTCAAAGATAGGTGCATCAGGATCTCTGTTTATTGCTACGATGATATCAGAAGTCTGCATACCAGCTAAATGCTGAATAGCTCCAGATATACCACATGCAAAGTAAATGTTAGGTTTAACAGTTGTACCTGTTTGTCCTACTTGGTGAGACTGATCTATCCAACCAGCATCTACTGCTGCTCTTGAAGAACCAACAACTCCGCCGACTTTGTCTGCGAACTTCTTAATTAATTCAAAACCAGATGCATCGCCAAGTCCTCTTCCGCCTGAACAGATAATATCTGCATCAATTAGAGATACTAATTCTTTAGTTGATTTAACAACCTCTAGAATTTCGATATGGATGTCATCTGCTGATAATTTGTAATCAACAGTAATTAATTCGCCTTTAGAACCTTCAACTTTATCTCTTTTCTGCATTACGCCTGGACGTACTGTAGACATCTGAGGTCTAGTATTCTTACATACGATAGTAGCCATTAGGTTACCACCAAATGCAGGACGAGTCATCTTTAAACCTTTATCAGGATCATTAGCATCTAATGTTGATGTGTTTAAAGTAGTATTAGCTTCTGCATACTCGATATAGTGTTTAACACTAATGTTTAAGTGAGTACAGTCAGCTGTTAATCCAGTATCTAATCTAGCAGCTACTCTAGGAGCTAAGTCTCTTCCTATATGAGTAGCACCGAATAATACGATACTTGGTTTGTATTTATGGACAGCGTCTACAATAACTTTTGTATAACCATCTGTAGTGTATCTTTGTAATAATGGGTCTTGAATCATGTATACTTTGTTACTTCCATAATCAAAACATTCCTGTGCTAAGTCATCAATGCTGTTACCAACTAAAAGTGTACAAACTTCTGTACCCTTACCGATTTCTTCAGCCAGTCTGCAAGCTTCGCCGATAAGCTCTAGAGCTACATTCATCAACTTGCCATTTCTCTGCTCCGCATAGACCCAGATATTTTTGTAATCTGCAAATTTCTCTGACATGTTTAATCCTCCTATATAATATGCTTACCTTTTAAAGCAATAAGTAAATTAGTTGCTTGGTCTTTGTTACAATCTCCTTCAACAATTATACCTTTGCCTTTTGGCTTTGGTGTAAATGATCTAAATACATTTGTTGGAGATGCTTTCAAACCAACTGTTGTTCTATCTACATCAATATCATCAGCATTCCATGTTTTTATATCTTTATCTTCTGCAAAAATGCCTTTCATATTCATGTATCTAGGTTCGTTTAATTCTTTGATAGCAGTAAGCATGCAAGGAGTCTGAATCTTAATTAATTCATAACCATCTTCCATTTTTCTCTTAACTGTGATGTTTTTACGATCGTCGTCCATTTTGAATTCTTCAACATAAGTAACTTGAGGAATATCTAATTTTTCAGCGATTTGAGGTCCTACCTGAGCAGTATCTCCATCGATAGCCTGTCTACCAGCAAATATAAGGTCATATTCGCCATTATCTTTAACATACCTCTTAATGCCAGCAACAACCGCATTTGAAGTAGCCCATGTATCTGAACCACCAACTGCTCTATCACTGATAAGAATAGCATCATCTGCTCCCATAGCAACACATTCGAATAACATATCCGTTGCCTGTGGAGGTCCCATTGAGACTACAGTTACTACTACATCATCATATTTGTCTTTGATTCTTAATGCTTCTTCTAAAGCATTAGCATCATCATTATTTAAAATACTTGGTACACCATCTCTAATTAGAGTTCCAGTTTCAGGATTGATTCTAATTTCATTTGTATCAGGTACTTGTTTTGCACAAACTATTATCTTAAATGCCATATCTAATCTCCTCCTTAATTATTTTTTGAATGTATGACCAGCAATAACTAATTTCTGAACTTCTGAAGTACCTTCATAAATTTCTGTGATCTTAGCATCTCTCATCATTCTTTCTACAGGATAATCTTTAGTATAGCCATATCCACCGTGGAACTGTACGCATTTAGTAGTTACATACATTGCTGTTTCTGCGGCATATAGTTTAG
Organism: Peptostreptococcaceae bacterium; assembly: GCA_016650175.1. GTDB lineage: Bacteria > Bacillota > Clostridia > Peptostreptococcales > Anaerovoracaceae > JAAYHV01. The sequence continues at coordinate 37,455 of JAENWG010000007.1, forward strand.
CCATTGCTGAAGCTTCACTGATATCCATATGTTTATCTTTCATATCTGCTGCTTTGTATATTAGTAATCTAGCAGCTTCAATTCTAGTTTTCATCTCAGCCATTTCAAAAGCCAAAGCTTGGAATTTTGAAAGTTTTCTGCCGAACTGTTTTCTTTGTGTCATGTATTCAACTGTTACATCAAATGCACCTTGAGCTATACCTAAAGCTTGAGAAGCGATACCGATACGTCCGCCATCTAAAGTTGATAAAGCAACTTTAAAGCCTCCTCCGACTTTATTTAGTAATCTGTCTTTAGGAATTCTGCATTCCTGGAAAATAAGTTCTGTTGTTGATGATGCATTAATTCCCATCTTATCTTCTGTCTTACCAATTGAGAAACCAGGATCGCCTTTTTCAATGATAAATGCACTAATTCCACCATGTGTGCTCTTAGCTTTATCTGTCATTGCAAAAACAACAAATACGTCTGCATATCCACCATTAGTAATAAATACTTTAGCACCATTAAGTACCCAGTCTTCACCATCTAATACTGCCTTAGTCTGTTGTCCACCTGCATCAGTACCCGCACCTGGTTCTGTTAAACCGAATGCTCCTAAATGCTTACCACTTAGTAAGTTTGGAAGATACTTTTCTTTTTGCTCTTCTGTACCATAATTGAATATTGGCCAGCAACATAAAGATGTATGTGCTGAACAAATTACGCCTGTTGATCCGCAAGCTTTTGATAATTCTTCTACAGTAATTGCATAAGAAATGTAATCTCCGCCTGCTCCACCAAGTTCTGTTGGAAACGGTATTCCCAGTAGTCCGTATTTAGCCATTTTTTCTACAGTTTCTGTCGGGAATCTATGTTCCTGATCGATGTCTGCAGCTAATGGTTCAACTTCGTTAGTGGCGAATTCTCTTACCATTTGTCTCACGAATTCTTGTTCTTTCGTTAGTTGAAAGTTCATGTAAATGCCTCCTTAAATATTAATAACGGCCCTTTTAAAAAAAGGGATATATGACCGTGTCTCATGTACGTGTATTTTAACACACGCAATATTATTTAAACATATTTTTAACAATATTACAAGACTTTTCATGATTTAATTGTTTAATATGTTTTATCATTTTATCAACTGATGCAAAAACGACTCTTAACAGCCTATGTGAACCACTTCTACACTCTTTACTGCATTATTTACAAGTTCTTCTACATTCAATTTCGACTCTGAATCAGCCATTCTTGAAGATTTAGGCTTGGTTACTGGATGTTTAGGTAAAAATACGGTACAGCAGTCTTCGTATGGAAGTATTGAAGTTTCATAGGTTTCAATCTCTCTAGCCATATCCATGATGTCAATTTTGTCCATACCTATTAAAGGTCTCATAACCGGCATACTTACTGTTTCATCCGTTACAACTAGGCCCTCTGCGGTCTGACTAGCTACTTGTCCTAAGTTTTCTCCCGTTATAAGCATCATACATTGATTGTCTTCCGCTATCTTTTCTGCTATCCTCATCATGAATCTTCTTACCAATATAGTAGATTCTTCTTCAGGACATTTTTCTACAATTTGCTCCTGTATTGGTAAAAGATTAACGATATGTAGCTTAATATACCCACAATATGCCGATAATATCCTTGCAAGTTCTTCTACTTTTTCTTGAGCTCTTTGGCTTGTATACGGATATGAATGATAATGAACTGCTTCTATTCTCATTCCTCTCTTAGCCATCATAAATGCAGCTACTGGACTATCTATTCCTCCAGAAAACAGTACCAAACCTTTTCCGTTGGTGCCTAATGGAAGTCCACCAAAGCCTTTAATCTTATCTTGGAATATATATGTTTTGTCATGTCTTACATCTACAAATAACATACAATCAGGATTGTGCACATCTACTTTAAGCACTTTACAGCCCTTAAGCACAATAGCACCTACTATTCTAGCTACTTCAGGCGAAGTAATAGGAAAGTTTTTATCTGCTCTTTTTGCTTTTATCTTAAAAGTTTCAATACCCTTTTCTTTTATTATATTGTTCATGTATTCTACAGCAGCTTCACCTATTGCGTCTATATCGCTTGCACATTCCATCGCAGGACTAAGAGATGCTACTCCAAAGACCTTAGAAACTCTTCTGATTATATCCATCTGAGGAGTTGTCTTGTCGGTTCTAACATATATTAAGCCTTCATATCTTTTAACCTCTGTGTTTTCAATATCTTTTAGAGATTTTTTTACTCTCTCAACTAGCATTCTTTCAAAATATGGTTTATTAGTACCTTTTAAAGCCACTTCACCACATCTTACTATATAAATATTTTGTTCGTTCAAGTTATCCTCCTACCTATAGCTTCCTAGTTTTCTATAGCGTTTTACAGCTTTAGCAAATCTATCTATAACTATATCCAATTCAGAAGTATTATTAAATTCTGAAAAACTAAACCTAATTGCGCCTTCTATATCCTTATGCATTAATCCCATAGCCGATAAAACATGGCTATCTCCATTCTTGTTAGAAGAACATGCTGACCCTGTAGAAACATATATAGCTTCTTGTTCTACTGTATGTAATATAACTTCAGCCCTAGTACCTAAAAATGATACGTTCAATACTGATGGTAATCTATTTTCAGCTCCATTTAATCTAATGTCATCTACTTCTGACATTAAACCATTATATAAGTATTCATTTAGACTAGTTAACTTTTCCATTTTTTTATCGAAATTTCTATAAGACATGCTGGATGCTAAGCTAATTCCACAAATACCAGGTACATTTTCCGTTCCTGACCTTAAACCATTTTCCTGACCTCCGCCAACTATATATGGTAGCAAATTAAGCTTTTCATTCGAATAAAGCGCGCCTATTCCTTTAGGACCATGAAATTTGTGTCCGCTTATTGATATCATGTCGGCATTTATATTTTCTAATCTCATTTTCCCAAATGCTTGTACGGCATCTGTATGAAATATAGCGTTCGGTGCCTTCTCTTTTATTATTTTATTTATTTCGTTTATAGGCTGCACCGTACCAGTTTCATTATTCACGGTCATAACCGAAACAAACGCTGTATCTTTATCTATTTCTTCTTTTAATGCGCTTATATTTATCACGCCTTCTGAATCAACCGGAATATATGCAACCTTGTTCCCATCCATTTCAAGCCTTTTCATTGCTTCTAAAACAGCTGGATGTTCTATAACTGTAGTTATATATTTTTTATTTTCTCTTCTATATTTTCTGGCCGCACTAAAAATTGCCATATTATCAGCTTCAGTTCCACCTGAAGTAAATGTAATTCTTTTTAAATTTGTTTTGTCAATAAGATCCTTTCGGTATCTTTTTACGATTTTTTCGGCATCTAATCCTAGTGAATGTAACGATGAAGGATTTCCAAACTCTTCTTTACTGATTTTAGCAATCAGATCAGTAACTTCATCATATTGTCTTGTTGTTGCACTGTTATCTAAATATATCAATTTTTTATCTCCTATTAAATTACTGTATTAAGCCATTTCTTTGAATAAAATCTTCTATAAAATATTATAGTTTTGATTATCTCTCCTGCACCTACCAATATAACAGCTATATGAAGTGGTAGTCCTAATATGCTTACACTTATAAAGGCTAACGGAACCTCTACGAACAAGTTTATACCTACTTCGCCCATCATACAATAGAAAGTATCTCCACCGGCTCTTAAAATACCACAAACTAACATATATGACATTTCTCTAAATATTAAGGTAAATGAATACGTTAAAAGTGTTGCTAACAAAAGTATAGTAGTATTTTCGTTAAAGTTATATATTTCTGCTATAAACGGTCTAATAATTATAACTACGGCAGTAGATATAAAACTTAATATCCATGCATACTTTATTGCTATCTTAGAATAGCTATAAGCCACTTCTTTTTCACGCCTACCAAGCGTAGCGCCAATTATTACTGCTGATGCATTTCCTAGCCCCATAAAAAAGGCCATAAATAAATCACAAGCTACATTTACTACTTGCATGACTGCAAGCGCCATGGGACCAATTCTGCCATATGCAGCAAATACTAATGCCGTAGTAATTGACCATCCTGATTCGTTTACAAGAACAGGCCATGCTGTTGATAATACTTTTTTAACCATTTCTTTATCAAAATTAAATAATTCACTAAATTTCGCTTTGAATGGGTGATTTTTACTAGTATAAACATATATTACTAAAGCTAGTGCTTCAAATATTCTAGAACCAAGTGTAGCTATAGCCGCACCTTTAACGCCTAGTTCTGGAAATCCTAACTTACCATAAATTAAGCAATAATTAAAAAAAGTGTTTGATAATATAGCTACTACGTTTATTATAGTTACCGCTTTTAATATTTGAACAGCTCTAGAATTAAAAGCTATATTAAAAGCAATGGCTAGTGCTGGAAAAGCAAAGGATACAATGCTTATATATTCTGCACCTGTCGATATTACATATTCATCATCCGTAAAGAAGCTTATCAGTTGCTCTGGAAATATATTAAATATTAAAACAGCAACTGTAGCAAAAGCTAATCCAAATACATAATTCACGCCTAAAATCTTTTTAATCGCTACAAGGTTTTTCACACCAAAATACTGAGCAACATGAACAGAAGCTCCGCTATAAAAGCCGAATATTGTAACCATAATAACCATTACTAACTGTGTAGCCGCTCCTACAGCAGCCAGCTCATTTTCTCCTACCATGCCTATCATTAAGACATCTATCAAATTTAAACACACTGATATAAGGTTTTGTATTACCACTGGTACGGCTATAACTAGTAGCTTTTTCCTGAATTCCATGTTTACTTCAGGCAATTCTGTTTTCCTAAACAACTTCCACCTCTACGAAACAAACCCCTCAATTAAATTGAGGAGTCTGATACATTTTATTTTGCATAATCGATAGCACGAGTTTCTCTTATTACATTAACCTTTATATGTCCTGGATAATCTAATTCGTCTTCTATCTTCTTTGATATCTCTCTAGCTAGTAAAGCTACTTCGTCTTCTTTTACTTGATCAGGTTTGACAGCAATTCTAATTTCTCTTCCGGCTTGAATAGCATATGACTTTTCTACACCTTTAGTTGTATTAGCTATTTCTTCTAATCTTTCAAGTCTTTTTACGTATGAATCTAAAGTTTCTCTTCTAGCACCAGGTCTAGCTGCAGAAAGCGCATCCGCTGCTGCTACAAGAACTGCTTCTAAAGTTGTCGGATCACAATCACCGTGATGTGCGCCTACGGCATTGATAACTTTGCTAGACTCTTTATACTTCTTGCAAATGTTAACGCCTATTTCTACGTGAGTACCTTCTACTTCATGGTCTATTGCTTTTCCAATATCATGTAATAATCCAGCTCTCTTTGCCATTCTAGGATCAAGTCCTAGTTCAGATGCCATAAGTCCTGCAAGATGAGATACCTCTATTGAGTGCTTAAGTACATTTTGGCCGTAAGATGTTCTATACTTTAATCTACCTAATAGTTTAACCATCTCAGGATTTAAGTTATGTACACCGGTTTCGAAGCAAGCTTGTTCACCCTCTTCTTTAATTATCTTATTGACATCTTTTGTAGCTTTTTCTACCATTTCCTCTATTCTAGCAGGATGTATTCTACCGTCTACAATCAATTTTTCTAAAGTCAATCTGGCTATTTCTCTTCTTACAGGATCAAACCCTGATAGAATTACAGCTTCAGGAGTGTCATCAATTATCAAATCAATTCCTGTAAGTGTTTCTATAGCTCTTATATTCCTACCTTCTCTACCAATTATTCTTCCCTTCATTTCATCGTTGGGAAGAGCAACTACAGATACTGTAGATTCCGCTACATGGTCAGCTGCACATCTTTGAATAGCTCCGATTATTATTTCGTTTGCTTTCTTGTCAGCCTCATCCTTAGCCTCTGTTTCAATTTCTTTTATCATCTTAGAGGCATCATGTCTAATATCTTTTTCTAGTTCATGAAGCAACATTTCTTTAGCTTCATCTCTAGAATAACCTGAAATTCTTTCAAGTTCTAGTATTTGTTTTTCGATAAATCCATCTATTTCTTTTCTTTTGTCATCTATGTTCTTTTCTTTCTTTGCTAAATTTGAATCTCTTCTCTCAATGTTTTCTAATTTTCTGTCAACACTTTCTTCTTTTTGAATACTTCTTTTTTCAGTTTTTTGAATCTCGTTTCTTCTTTCTCTGATTTCCTTTTCAATGTCATTACGTTGTTTATGTGCTTCTTCCTTGGCCTCAAGGATTTTTTCCTTTTTAATCGTTTCGGCGTTGTTTTCGGCGTCTAATATTAAATTTTTTGCTTTTAATTCAGCACTTCCAATTACCTTTTCGCCTACATTCTTTCTTACAATATATCCGATTAATAGACCAACGACTAGAGCAATAATACCAACAATGACAGTCAATAGCATTGGTGTCATCAGTGTTACCTTCCTTTCATTATTCTATTGTATCCAAGTAAATATTAATTTATATTAATTTTAATTATAATTAAACATAATCATGCATACTGTGACATTATAACTTTAAATGGCTACATAGTCAAGGGATAGAGCCTTCACTTTAACAAAATAAAGAGAAGTTAATTTCAACTTCTCTTATAGTTTAACTTTCAATGATTCTCTTAGCTATTTTTAGGAAATTTTTAGTAATGTATGCATCTGGCTTACTAACTATAGGCACACCAATATTTGTAGATATATGTATATTTTCATCATATGCGATTGCTCCTAAAGGGTTTGATTTCATTATACTGTCAATTTCATCAAGTTTAACTTCTAGTCCTCTCTTTTCGAGTGTAAGTACCGCTTTATTTACAACATAATATCTGTTTTTAATTCTCTTTCTTAGTAAAAACGAATCTACACTGTCCGCATCTCTAATCGCTGCATAATCAGGTGTAAGAACAACTATGCCTGTATCTATATGTGATGCTACTGCTTCAATATTATCCCCTATTCCAGGAGGACCATCAATTACAATATAGTCAAATTTACTTTTAAGTTCTTCAAACAGTTTTTCTACATCTTCTTCTAAAATACTACCTTCTTCATTAACAGGCGAAGCTGCCATTATAGAAACATTTTTAAATTTATCATCTTTTATAAGCGCTTGCTTAGTATTACATATTCCTTTTAACGCATCATAAGTATCATATACAACTTGGCCTTCAAGACCGAGGTACATATCTAAATTCCTCATGCCCATATCCATGTCTACTATAACAACTTTGTTCCCAAAGCTTGATATAGCACAGCCTAGATTAACGGAAAACATTGTTTTTCCTGTTCCGCCTTTACCAGACGCCACTAGTATTACATTACTCATTGAAACCTCCGATTCGCTATATCTTGCCCAGACTTTTTAAGCTGATATATTTACCATCTCCTATAATAACATGGTCTAACAGTTTAATTCCTACCATCTCTCCAACGGAGATCAGTCTCTTTGTAGCCTGGATATCATCTTCGCTAGGAGTAGGATCTCCACTAGGATGATTATGAACTATTATTATCGCAGCTGCACTTTTTCGTATAGCCGGATTAAAAACCTCTCTTGGGTGTACAGTAGTATTTGAAAGCTCACCAACCGATATAGTTTCTGAATACTCTACTTCCCCTTTAGTGTTTAGTAGTAGCTCTTTTAAATATTCTTTTTTTTCATGCCTTAGTTCAGGCATGTAATAATTAGCAACATCTTCAGAACATTTTATTACAAACCGATTATATTTAGGCGCCGTATCTATACGTTTGCCTAACTCTATAGCTGCAAGTACCGAGCTTGCCTTTTTAGGTCCCATTCCTTTTACATTTGTTAATTCTTCAAAGGTTAATTCTCCAAAGTAACTAATGCCTTTAAAATTAATAGACAGCAACTCCTCGGCTAGCTCTATAGCTGATTTTTCTCCACTTCCTGTGTGAAGAATAAGTGCTAAAAGCTCCGAATTGCTAAGCGTTGCTACTCCATGATAAATCAGTTTTTCAACCGGCCTTTCACTTTTGGGCAATTTTTTAATATTCAATTTTTCTCCCTATTTTACATACACATTTGTTAACACACTGAAATTATTATAACAAAAATGGCCTGTTATTACAAGCGTAACAGGCCATAAACACACATTATATTAAATTCTATAGCTTATGTACGAACAATCCGCTTCCTAGCTTAGGTTCAAACCAAGTTGATTTAGGAGGCATAACCAAATCATTATCTGACACTTCAAGAAGATCATTTATGCCAACAGGGTATACTGCTATTCCTATGCACATATCTGACTCTGCTCTTCTTTCAAGTTCTTTAAGCCCTCTAATTCCTCCTACAAAGTCTATTCTCTTATTTGTTCTAGGATCATCTATTCCAAGTATTGGACTTAATAAGTTTTCCTGCAAAATAGAAACATCAAGCGCTCCTATTACGTTATTTGGAATAATCTCATTTTTAGCAGTTAAGCTATACCATTTACCATCGATATACATAGAAAACTCATGTTTGCATTTTGGAGAATATTCTTTTTTGCCTTTTTCTTCTAACTTAAAACCTGCTTTTTTAACTTTGTCAAAAAATTCTTCTTTACTGTTTCCATTTAAGTCTTTAACTACTCTATTATAGTCAAATATTTTAAGCTCTGTATCAGGAAAAATTGCGGCCATAAAGAAATTGAATTCTTCTTCACCTGTATAACCAGGATTCTCAGCTCTTCTCTTTTCAGAAATTTTACACGCTGAAGCTGTTCTATGGTGACCATCTGCTATATATAAAGCTGGTATGTCATCAAATAACAATACTATTGCTTTTAATATTTCTTCATCCGTAATAGTCCAAAGTTGGTGTGTAATACCGTCTTCTGCTATTAAATCATATACAGGTTTGTTGTTTGCTACATATCCTTCAATGATTGATGATAGCTTTCTATTCTCTCTATATGTTAAGAATACAGGTTCTGTATTGGCATTACATACATCAAAATGATTGATCCTATCTATTTCTTTTTCAACTCTAGTGAATTCATGCTTTTTTATTATGTTATTCTGGTAATCATCTACGCTCACGCATGCTACTATGCCTGTTTGTCTTCTACCGTCCATAATCTCACTATAAATATATAGTGCAGGAGATTCCTCTTGAATAAGCACTCCATTCTCTAAAAATTTACCTAAATTTTCTTTAGCCTTTTCGTATACAGATTTATCATAAGGATTATCCACTTCAGGTAAATCTATTTCCGATCTAGATATGTGTAAAAAGCTATTAGGTTTTTCACTTGCCATTTCTTCAGCTTCTTTACGGTTCATTACATCATACGGTAATGAAATAACTTCTTCCGCTAAATTTTCTCCAGGTCTAATTCCTTTAAAAGGTTTAACTATTGCCATATTTACTCCATTCCAACGTTTAATCGTTTAACAAATTATATTTTTTTTATATAACCTTTAATGCAAGCAGCTACTTCTTCTATATTCATATTCGAAGTATCTATTAATATTGCATCTGTAGCTTGTTTAAGTGGGTTCAGCTCTCTGTTCGAGTCCTGATAATCCCTTTTAACTATATCATTTAATACCTCATTGTAATCGGGGTTTTCTCCCTTTTCCAAAAGTTCATTATATCTTCTTTTAGCTCTGATAGCCGAATCTGCAGTTAAGAATATTTTAATTTCTGCATCTTTTAGTACATTGGTACCTATATCTCTTCCATCCATAACCACACTTTTGCGCATGCCTATTTCTCTTTGAAATAATACAAGTTTTTCTCTAACTAATTTCTTTTTTGAGCAATCAGACGCTATCATCGATATTTCAGATGTTCTTATTTGATTACTTACATCAATCCCATCTAAGTATATGCATCCTTCATTGAAATCAATTTCAGTATTCATTAGAACCTTTTCAAGTTCTTCTTCATCATCTATATTAATATTATTTCTAATCAGCTTTAGTCCTATTGCTCTATACATAGCACCGGTATCTATATAGTCTATACCAAGATCTTTTGCTACTAACTTAGCTATAGTACTTTTACCTGCCCCGCCCGGCCCATCTATCGCTACACGAATTAAAGTTTCATTATATAGCATTTGTATTAGTGTCTCCTAACAGTTTATTTATCTCTTTTACAAACGTGTTAACATCTGTAAACTGATGATAAACAGATGCAAATCTTACATAGGCAACTTGGTCTAGCTTTTTAAGCTCGTCCATAATTAATCCACCTATTACATGACTGTCAATTTCTTTTTCCATGGTATTATTTAATCCACGCTCTATATCAGTAGCTATCTTTTCTATTTGTTCATATGTCACATTTGTCTTTTCGCAAGCCTTTAATATTCCGTTAACAATTTTATTTCTATCAAAGCTTTCACGTTTACCATCGCTTTTTATAACTACTAGTAATGATTCTTCAATTTTTTCAAAAGTAGTAAATCTCTTGCCGCATTTTTCACATTCTCTACGTCTTCTAATAGCCAAACCTTCTTCTACAGGTCTAGAATCTATAACCTTCGTTTCTGTACTGTTACAATATGGACATTTCATACTCTTTTCTCCTTATTAACTCTACAATATATAAGCTCACTCACATATCATATTACTACATATTGTATTTTATAACAAGTATTTTGTACAAAAAAACCGGCCTAAGCCGGTTAATTAATTTTTATTTATTATACTCTACTAATTTGTCTATTACTGTTTCCATAAGCATCTTAGAATAGAAATCATTTTCCTCAGCATAAACCTCTATATCTTCGTCGTTGTTAGCAGCTTTAAAGCTTTCTCTATCATATCCAGCTTCTTCCAACGCATCATCTAAGAATTGCTGATATTCTTTATCAGTAACGCTTATTCCCTCATCTTTTGCTATCGAATATATTACTAAATTCTGTTTTACTACACTTTCAGCATATTCGCTTGCTTGAACTTCAAATTCTTCTACTGAAACTCCCATTTGTTCTTCTACAAATGTTTCATATTCCATTCCATATTCTTCAGCAATAGTTTTATACATCTGTATAGAAGATTCCTTAGCTTCAGTTAATTCTTTTTCAGGATATTCAACTATTTCTGAACTATCAAGTATTGTCAAGAACATATTAGTCTGTGCTTCATTTTCATTAGCTGCAATCTTGTCTTCTAACATAGTTGCTTTTAAATTTTTCTCATAATCTTTTTTATTATCATAATCAGAGGATTCCTTGATGAATGCCTCATCATATTCAGGAACGGTTACTACAGTTCTAGAATTTATTGTTACATCAAATACAACATCTTTTCCTGCTAAATCTTCACTACTATAATCATCGGGGAAAGTCAAATCAATCGATACAGTATCGCCTATAGTTTTACCAACAAGTCCTTCTGCAAAACCATCTATAAAAGTACTATTTGCAAGATCTAAAGAATAATTTTCAGCACTACCGCCGTCGAATTCTTCACCGTCTATTTTGCCAACATAAGATATATTTGCAGTATCTTCTTCTGTTAGAACACCTTCAGTAAGTTCATTGGTAACTTGAGCCGCTGTCAAATTCTCTTGAATTTGAGCCTGCACTTCTTCATCAGTAATCACAGCTTCTTCTACTTCATAACCTACACTTTTATAATCTCCTACTGTAATATATTCGGAAAAGTCGTCATAGTCATAACTCTTAGCTGATGTTGAATCATTTCGAAATACTAATATTAACACTACTACTAATGCTAGCAAAACCAAACCCATTGTTATCTTTTTTACATTACTCATGCTTACATATTTTTCTTTGATTTTATTCATGTTCATATACTTCCCTCTAAATTTAATTTTTATTTACTTTATGATATTACCATAAATTTCTAGTGTTTTCAATCGTATTGTAATACTTCACTAAATTTCCATAGTTCTTACACAGTTAGAGCTCTAACAGATAGTCTCCATCTTTGACTTTATTAAATTTTCGAAGTAACTTATCAATTGAAAGTGCTAATACCGCAGGCAATGCAATATGCAGTAATAATATTTCAAATAGTACCGTAACACTAAATCCCATAGCTGTAAAAGTTCCTATCTGTCCAACTAAACCGGATGTTCCCATTCCGGCGCCTAAAGCTATATTACTCATTTTAAATACCACAGTAGCTAATGGCCCTACTATGGCGCCAGCTAAGGTTGCAGGCAATAATATCCAAGGGTTTTTAATTATATTTGCTACTTGAAGCATTGATGTACCTAGTCCCTGTGCTACAAGTCCTCCTATTCCGTTATCTCTATAACTTACCACTGCAAATCCTACCATCTGTGCGCAGCAACCCACGGTTGCCGCTCCTGCTGCTAAGCCTGATAAATCGAGCATTATACATAAAGCTGCACTTGATATCGGAGCAGTTAGTGCTAATCCTACTATTATAGCTATAATTATACCAAACATAAACGGTTGTAATTCAGTTGCTTTCATTATGAGTTGTCCCAGACCTGTCATAAGTCCATCTACTCCAGGACCAACTAGTTTAGCTGCTAGCATTCCCATTATTAAAGTTAATGCAGGAGTAACTAAAATATCTACCTTTGTTTCTTTAGATACTGCCTTACCAAATTCGGCTCCGATTGCTGCAGATATAAACGCTCCTGCTGGACCTCCAAAAGCCGCACCCATCATTCCCGTAACTACACTTGTAAAAAGAACTAGCGGTGGCGCTTTTAATCCCCAAGCAACAGCTATTCCTATTGCTGCTCCCATCAAACCCATAGCTATAGAACCAGTTTCAATAAGAAAGTCTGCTATACTTTTTATTGCAAGTAAGCTTGTATCTTCTCCACCTATTAAAAGTATTGTCTGTTGCCCTATTGTCTTTATTATTAATCCTATTAATAATGATGCAAAAAGACCTAGTGCCATTGCGGAAAGCGCCTCTTGCAAATATCTTTTACTCGAAAATTCAATATCTTTTCTCTTAAGAAAAGCCTTAAAATTATTCATGATTAATCCTATCCTCCTATATACATATAATTAAGCTTTTATAATATATCATCTATATTTACAGCTGTCAAGACACCTGTAAAGCTTACTGTTGACTTTTTCCCATATTACATGTATATTATTGTTAATTAAAGGAGTGTTTATGAAATCAGAAGAAAGAAGAAATGAAATATTAGATCAATTAAAAAAAACCACTTCTCCAGTTTCAGCTGGTAAACTAGCTGAAATATTTAACGTAAGTCGTCAAGTAATCGTCGGTGATATAGCTTTATTAAGAGCAGCTAGCATCAAAATTTTAGCTACACCTAAAGGCTATGTTATAAATCCGGGAAATAGTAATGATGATTCTTGCATTTATGTCATAGCATGCAAGCATGATGCTGATCACACTTTAGAGGAACTTTATACCATTGTAGATTACGGCGGAGAAGTCATTGATGTCATAGTTGAACATCCTATCTACGGTCAATTAACAGGATACTTGAATGTATCTTCTAGGTATGACGCAGATCAATTCGTTAAGAACATTGAAGAGCAAAACACCAAACCACTAAGTGATTTGACCGATGGCATTCATTTACATAATATCAAATGTAAAGATAAAAGTAATTTTGAATTAATTAAAAAGATGCTATGTGAAAAAGGTTATCTGCTATAACACACTTATACGATAACCATTCTTTACAAAATCAACATATATCAGTGTTAATATGTGTCTATCGAAGGAAATAAAATTTCTTTTGATTGTTCTTTCTTAATTAAATATAATTTCGCTAAAAACGCTGTAACCCTTTAAATTCAAGGTTTACAGCGTTTTACTTTTTTGGCTTTGGTAACAATTAGGTAACAATTATGTAGAATGCAACAGGATTAGCCTGTTATCATTGGTAACCATTGGTAACCATTGGTAAACTATGGTCATATACTTTCATGGATATTATAAAAGGATTTACTCAAGAAGAGTTCGCCTTTAAATGCGGATTACATAGAACTTATATAAGCGCAATAGAAAGATATATAAGAAGTATTTCATTGGGTAATATTCAGAAAATAGCTGATGCCTTAGAAATCGAGACTTATATGTTATTCATACAAAATGATTCTGATGATATAGACGATTGAAGTAATAGTAATTCTCTTTTAAATTATTTTTACTATTATTTTACACTAAATATAATTAATACTAAAAAGACAAGCAAACATGCTAAAAACCGTTTTGCCTATCTTTCTTTTCGTAAGGATAAGTCGATTTATGTAAGGTTAGAACCTCTCCGCCTCCGTTGGCAAATGCTGATAATTGTGATACAGTGTGCATTTTCGCTGACAAATTGTAAGCGAGGGTATCAATCGTTTGCGAAGGTTTACTGAAAGTAGAGACCAATTTTAATACGAAATGCACACCCTTCGGATATATCGTTAAACAGCAATGAAATAATTAAAATGTGCACACTGATATGTTTCCTCTTACTGTCTGGCCGGAGTCTTTTTTTATGATGTCTTGAGCCAATTTTTGATATCGTACGTTAGTGGGAACACGTCAACCGTTTTTTAGCGTTTTCGAGGTATGTGGAAACATATCAACGGTTTTTAGGTTTTCGGGAATATATCAACCCCATTTACTATTTTTTTGGGCGGAAGCAACCCTTCCTTGTAGTGGAACGACAGACTCGGAACGATGTCAGGTCTGTGTTTTTCTATTTGCCCGTTCGCGGGAATAGGTCGATAGTGGTTTTTGGGGAATAATCCGTTCTTGGAAACACGTCCACTTACTTTTACAATTTATGCCTGTTCTCGGAAACAAGTCAATGTAAGGATTTGAATCCCACCGTCTCCGTTGGCAAATGCTGATAATTTTGATACAGTGTGCATTTTCGCTGACAAATTGTAAGCAAGGGTATCAATAGTTAGCGAAGGTTTGAAGCCAAAATTATCAATCAGGACCTTGACTTTTCAGCATTACTATCACCATACACAGCCTAAAACCTTTTCAACAAATACCCTGGCGATATCGGGATCAAATTGAGCCCCCGCGTTTTTCTTGATTTCTGCAATTGCTTCTTCTTTGCTTAAGCTCGCCTTATATGGACGTTCGCTAACCATAGCATCATAAGCATCGGCAATCGCTAATGCTCTCGCTTTCCAGCCTATGGCTTCACCTACTAAGCCATAGGGATACCCTGTTCCGTCCCATCTTTCGTGATGTGCCAGGACAGCATCCGCAATGGTATAAAACTCGCTGGTGGCACCCAACAATCGGTAGCCTATTTCTGGATGTTGCTTTATTTGAGTCCACTCCGAATTTGATAGCACGTTTTCATTATTAAGAATGCTTTCGTCAATGTTGATTTTCCCAATATCATGAAGCTGCCCTAATATACGCATCTCATGAACTTCATCACCCTTTAGATGATAAGCTCGCCCAATCGCTTCACATAAGCCGCTCACCCTCATAGAATGAGCTTCTTCGCGGGTGAACTTAATAAATAAAGTGTTTAGTATAGAGATTACGATTCCATTTCGTTTCCTGCCACTGCTGAGAATTTTCTTTTGGTACATGAAATCCTCTGCTTTTTTTACTACGTCTGATGCAGTTCTGGTTTCATCGTTTTTTGTATCCCATCCAAATGAGACAGATGTTTCAATATTTTTTATTGTAATCCGATTAGTC
>JAENWG010000033.1 GCA_016650175.1 Peptostreptococcaceae bacterium
AGACCAGAGATTTGCCTGATGCTTCCTTCAGATTCTACCTCACGATAGACACCCTTGCCTTCGGCTATGTGCTTATTGTTTCAACTACTTCCGCACTTGGGGCTTTCACCCTTGAGATTATGCCCATGCTGGGCGAACATCGAAAAACCTCGGGATTAAATCCGAGGTTTTTATTTGTTTAATTCACTTTTCATCTTTCAAATTTACTAATTCTATCAAAACATCAAACTACTATAAGAATTGAATCACTCTTCAGTTAGTAGTATACTAAAACAAACAGAATTTATATAAAATTTAACAACTCATTTCATCTTTACAGAAAGGAAAACAAATTATGAATCTATATAAAACAGATTTGGAAGTAACGCAAATGAACGGAGATACCGTTAAGCTATCTTCTTTTGAAGGAAAAGTTCTTTTAATAGTAAACACTGCCAGCAAATGTGGTTTCACCCCTCAGTTTGAAGGTCTTGAGGAATTGTATAAAAAATACGAAGATAAAGGATTAATGATACTTGGTTTCCCCTGTAATCAATTTAAAAACCAAGACCCTGGAGATAATAAAGAAATATTGGAATTTTGTCAATTAAACTATGGCGTAACTTTTCCTATGTTCCAAAAAATAGAAGTTAACGGCGAAAACAGACATCCGTTATATCAATATCTAATTGAAAATAACTTAAGCAAAAATAGTAGTGACATTAAATGGAATTTCGAAAAATTCCTAGTAGATAAAAACGGCGAAATAATAAAAAGATACCCTTCTCTTAAAAAACCTAAAGCCATTGATAAAGACATCTTTAAACTGTTGTAATTTACTTTTAGGATAGCGGAGGAAACACCATGAATAAAAAAAGCGTTTTACTTACAGGATCTACCGGGTCCATGGGGAAAGAAAGTTTCAAACAACTTTATGAAAACAGAGACAAATATCATATAGTATTATTAATTAGGCCATCTGATAAGAATATTAAACTGATGCATGAATATGTGAACGACTCATCTGTCACAATCATCTGGGGAGACTTAACTAATTATGAAGATGTTCTTAAGGCTGTCAGCATAAGCAACATTGTTTTACATGTAGCAGCTTTCATATCCCCTGCCGCTGATAAACAGCCAGATTTGGCTTGGAA
This sequence comes from Peptostreptococcaceae bacterium, assembly GCA_016650175.1. Taxonomy (GTDB): domain Bacteria; phylum Bacillota; class Clostridia; order Peptostreptococcales; family Anaerovoracaceae; genus JAAYHV01. The sequence goes on from JAENWG010000033.1 coordinate 1,137, forward strand.
AATAAACCATGATGGGACTCAAAACATTGTTAATGCAATAAAGTCTCAGCCTAATCCAGATTTAATAAAACTTGTGTATATAGGTACAATTGCAGAAACGGGTAACAGATCCGTACCTATACACTGGGGGCGAATAGGTGATCCTATTTTGCCAAGTGTCTATGATTATTATGCTGTATCAAAGATTGCAGCAGAACGCCTAGTAATTGAATCCGAGCTCAAGAATTGGGTTTCTTTAAGGCAAACAGGAATCCTTCATTTAGATATTTTAGGAGTAGATGATGGTATCGGTTACCATCAGCCACTAGACAACCATCTGGAATGGGTAACCGCACATGACGCAGGTAGATTGATGGTAAGCTGTTGTTCAGATGACTTACCACAGGATTTTTGGTGCAATGTGTACAACATCGGAGGAGGACCTTCATGCAGATTTACAGCTTATCAGTTTATGAAAGAACTTTACACATTGTTAGGTGTGGACTATAAGAAACTAGTAAATCCCAACTGGTACGCTACGAGGAATTTCCATGGACATTGGTATTTAGACTCTGATAAACTTGATGATTACACACATTTCAGAAGCGAAAGCCTAGAAGATTTCTTAGAACAATTAAAATCTGTGATGCCCCTTTCTATGAAGTTGTTAAAACACATGCCAAAGAATTATATCAAAGAAAACGTAATGAAAAAAACTGCAACAAGCGAAAACGGCCCCTTGTATTGGATAGAACACAATGTTGAAGGTAAAGTAAAAGCATTTTTCGGTTCAAAAGAGAAATGGGAAAAAATTCCTGGCTGGCGTGAATTTGAATTAATTGATGATACTAAATATATCTTATTGAATCATGGATATGACGAAAGCAAAAACGATGAGGATTTAGATATTAATGATATGAAAACTGCTGCTATTTATAGAGGCGGAAAGTGCTTATCTGAAACAATGGTAACGGGTGATTTAACCACTAAGCTCACGTGGCAATGTGCAAAAGGACACGAATTTGTAGCTAGTCCTTTCTTAGTACTAAAAGCAGGCCACTGGTGTGAAAAATGCGCTACCCCACCATGGAATTATGATAACATAGCAAAGACTAATCCATTCATCGGTCAAGTTTGGTACATTGATCATGAAAAAAGTGAGAATAACTTATACAAGTAAAATTCAAAACATTTTATCAATAAATAGAATATTCTAATATTTGTTTATGTTATTGTTTAGCTTTTGCTTTATCTATATTGGTCAATTCTTTTCTCATAAGTTTTCCGTTAAAAGTTCTAGGAATATCGTCAACTATTACTATTTCTCTTGGTAGTTTATTCTTATCTAATTTTATGTTTAGATAATCAAATAATTCATTTTTATCGAAGTTTTTAAGCTTTGTTGGTTTTACAAAGAGTATTATTCTTGGATCACCTAATGAATTTTCTTTTGAAATACACGCACAATCATCTATGTCGTTATAATTTATAGCAACTTGCTCAATTTCTTCGGGAGATACTTTTATTCCGCCGATGTTAATTACATTATCCTTGCGACCTAGAAAATAAATAAAACCTTCGCTATCTATATACCCTATATCACTTGAGTGCATAATGTCATTAATCAAATATTGCTCGGTAAGTTCACTATCATTTACATATCGATTCATAAGCATTCCACCGGAAAAGGCTAAATGACCAGTGTTACTTTCCGAAGATAAGATTTCCTCATTTTCGTCATTTACTACTTTGCAGATAGAATTAATAGTTGGTTTACCTACACAATTAATCTTGTTTTCAAATTCATTAAAATCTATAATACATGCACAACCAGCTTCTGTACTTCCGTAAATATTATATAACCTAGTATTAGGAAGTAATTCGCAAAGCAAAACTTTATCTGCTTCATTTAAAGGTGCAGTTCCAAATTGCATATAATCTAACCGCTCCTTATAATTACCTATGTGCCTCTTGGAAATTTTCAGTATTATACTAAGAGCTGTTGGAACTAAGTCTATAGCCGTTACGGAGTATTTATCTATTAGGCTAAAAAAGTTCTTAACATTTAATACACTTTTCACTATTACAACAGTGTTTCCTGCTAAAAGATTTGCATAATGCCTCCTTAGACCATGAGAATGGCTCAAAGGAGAAGGAATTAATTCCACATTACCTTTTTTCATTTGTACACCAAAAATTACATTTTCAGCAACAGCAACTAAAGCCGAATGATTTAGTTCTATGCCTTTTGATTTACCTGTTGTACCCGTTGAAAAAAGTATTTCTGCTATATCACTTGGATCCGGAAAATTAAAATTGCTAACATCTAAGTCTGTTTGGAAAACAAAGTCATCTTTAAATGGTACCGTAAGATTATCATATTTAATAAAATCTTTACCAATAAAATAATTCGATCCTGTTTCTTCAATTATTTGATTTAGATTAGCTTCTCCGATACCTTCTTCTAACGGTATTGAAATAGCGCTTAATAAATGTACAGCAAAAATAAACACTGAATAGTTGGTGTCTTGAGTACTTTCAATTAATACAAAATCTCCTTTACCTACACCATTACTTCGAAGAATCCCGGCGGTTTGCATAATGCGAGACCAGAATTGTTCATAAGTTAAGGACGTTTTTTCGTCAATAACAGCCAAACTTCTAGGTTTGGTTATAGAATAGCTATAAATGGCGTTTACAATAGAAGTATAAGCCATTTTTACTGATCCTCTAGCTTCTTGATTAAATCCCATATAGCTTCTATTGATTCAAAATTTTCTGGTATAAAATCATCCATTTCAACACTTACACCAAACTCATCATCGATTGAAGATACAAGTTCAACTAAAGCAAGCGAATCTAGGAGTTTGTCAGAAACCAAGTGCTTTTCCGTTTTGTAATCTATACCGCCTTGTATATCTTCTAATAATTCTAATAAAACTTCCATTCTATTCCTCCTAAAAATCTTGATAAGCGAATCCTAAGTCGCCTAACCCGGGTCCATAGAACCCTAACGCAATACTTGAAAATATTAACAAGTAGAAAAACAACACCTTAAACAGTGTATTTTTATCTTTTAGCCACATAAACATAGAACCATCTCGTTCTTCCACTAAACTGATGTTTAATAGAAGTATAGCATAAATAACTATAATCAGAATATTTTTATTTGCGAAATCCATTATAGTTATATTGCCCTTGGTAAATATAGTTTTAAAAATATAACCGGCATCAAATAAGTCATTTGTTCTAAAAAATATTCGACCAATTGTGCAAAGCATGAAGGTTCTAAACATTTGCAAAAAACTAATGATCTTAGAATCATTGTTAATTCTAAAAATTCTATTTAGTGAATTAAGCTGTGACTCCATCAATAACGAAGAAGCCAGTAATACAAAGTGATAAAGTCCCCATATAAGAAAATTCCAGGAATTTCCATGCCACATACCGGTCAAAGCCCATACTACAATTAACGGCAACATATTTGTTAGCGATCTGACTTTATCTTTAGTAAAGTGTTTCTTATTAAAGCTATTTATTTTCTTTTCCAGTTTAGATAGTGTAACTGGATAAAGCACATAATCCCTAAACCAAGTGTTTAATGAGATATGCCATCTTTGCCAAAATTCTTTCATACTTCTAGAAAAGTATGGATGGTTAAAATTCGGATCGAGTTTTATATTTAAAATCTTAGAAACGCCGGATATAATATCTATTGTACCCGAGAAGTCTGCATAACCACCTATTGAATAAAACATCATTACAAGAATAAAAAGCTGGCCACTAAAATCTTGCGGATTATCAAAATACGGATTAACAAAATAGAAAATTCTATTAGCTATAATAAGCTTTTTCACTAAACCAAAAAGTATAAGAAATACTCCTTCTTGTAAATTGTCCAAATCAAAACTGTGAGATTCGGAAAATTGAGGCATTAAATTTTTATACCTAGGAATAGGACCCGATAGTACCTGCGGAAAGTAAATGCAAAATAATAGGAGCTTAAAAAAGTTGTTTTCGTTCCTACTTCTGCGCCAATATACATCCAGTGTATAGCCTACAATCGCGAATGTATAAAATGATATACCTAAAGGAGCTATAATATTTATAACAAAACCAGTACTATCAATACCTAATAAAGGTAATATATCAAAAACAGGTAAAAACATAGTACTAGCGTATTTAACAAAAACTAACACCCCTACTGAAAAAAACAATTGGACTAATAAAAGCTTTTTAGCTTTTTGTTTAGCTATTTTTTTTGATTCCGTAGCTTGATAAATATTATCCATTTTTTTTGTTATAAAGTAAGTGCTAGCTACTGTTATTATCATAAAGTAAAAATATTCATTACAATTAATAAAATAAAAAACCATACTTGCTATAAGTAAAAGAACCCATTGACGCTTTTTAAAAACAGTAAAGTAAAGTACAATTACAAGCACACAGAATAATAAGTAAGGTATTGAAGTAATAGACACTATTCGCCACCTCCTAATTTAATTTCTTGATATGCTTCATAGTCAGCGGTTGAGCCAATCTGTCTGGATTCAATTCTTACCAAATAATCTATGTTCTCCTCGAGTGTAAAAGAATAATTGTCATTTACAGAGTAATCAACGTATGTAACTAATGTGTTATCCACGTAAATAAAATATCGGTATTCAGCTAACAGATCTGTAGGTATGGCTGCTTCGGACTTGATATATGCTTTATCATTGATTACTTCGCTTTCTATAAACAAACCAAGTACTCTGTTATACTCATATTGCTTTTCTTCCCAAGAAGAAAAGAAGTATTTGGATATATCTTCCCCATCAGTTCTTAGCGCCATAAGTTTGCTAAAAGCAGTAGTGAACTTAGCTGCACCAACGTAATTTAAATGTTTATCATCTTTAAACTCTGACTCTGTAAGGTCCAAGTAATCTATTTTTATTAAATTGAAATTATAATATTCCACATCATACTCTTCAGTTAGTTTAGATACATAATTTTCATATTCTGAATAGTTATCTATAGTTATAAATCTAGCTGGATAATATGGCATAGATATTAGTGTAAGGTTAATATCATTTTCCTTGCAATAACTAATTATTTTTAACAAATATTTTATTTCCTTGTAATCTTCTTTCTTTGAGTAATCTCCAAAAGCCCAATGTCTGTGCTTCACTTCTACATTTCCATAATCAACGCTAGTTGTGTTTGTTACAAAACCGTTACCCAAATAATCCTGAGTACTACTAGCGATTACGCTATAATCATCTTCTAATTCATTCTTATTTAAAAGATAATGTATATTATCCTTTAAGATTCCTATTTGGTTAAAGTTAGGTCTTGAAGTGTTTACGCTATTTGCATATATGGATAATGGCTTAATATAGACAAGTTGGTCTAAAGAACTTTTTGAATACATTAGCTTATCAATAGGATCGGTTATATAGTCAATAACAATCTGATCTCCTCTAGTTGACGTAGGTGTATCAATAAGACCAGAAAAAGACAATTGTAAATAAACATTTTTCAAAGTTGCTGAATCATTAGACGCTTTTAGCAGATAATAACTGCCCTCAAAAGATTGTAGAGAAGTTCCTAGGGAAAAACATGTTTGATCAGTTAATTCGTTTGCCAAATTTGCATTGTAGCCTCTGTATACAGGCGATGCTCCTAGAAATAGGTTGTCAATGCTTTCTAGCTTTTTCCAATCATTGTAACGAAAAACATTAGAGTCTACACGTTCATATAAAGACAAAGACCATATTGAAAATATAATGAAAAATATAAGTATAATCGATAATAATTTAAATAATTTGCTTTTCATTTACTCGCCTTTCTGTCTCAAGCTATATATTACAATAATAAGGTTAAAATTACAATAAATTTGATTAGAAATATTGAGTTATTCTTGCAGAATCGTACAAAGTTCTATATAATATAAGTAATTTATTATCACCTTATTTGCAAAAGGATATAACCACCTCATGGAAAAAGATTTTTTATATTTAAATACTATTTTAAATAACGGAAGCTATACTAAAGCAGCAAAAGAATTGATGATTAGTCAGCCTGCTTTGAGTTTGTTTGTAAAAAACTTAGAAAATGAATTTTCTATTAAAGTATTCTATAAAAAAGGTAATAAATTAAACTTAACTAAAGAAGGCGAATTGATTTATACATATTTAAAAAATAAATCAAATTTATTAAATAATTTTAAAAACGAATTATCTAGTATTGATGAATTACATACTGGTGAATTGAGAATAGGTGGCACTACTATTTTTATAGATGCATACATGTCTAGGGTTGTAACTAAATATAAGTCAAAATATCCTGGAATTAATATTACCATTATAAATGGTGAGGTCCCTAATTTAATAAAATTAACTGAGGACAATAAGCTAGACTTTTTTCTTACTTCGCCCATACCTAGCTTTTTAAGTAAAAATATAGAATGCAAAAGTCTTTTTTCTACTAAAGTGTTATTATGCGTACCACAAGAGTATGAAATCAACAATAAATTAAACGCTTATCAAATAGAGCCGTATCAAACAAATATTGAAAATAAAAAATTGGATTCATTGAAATACTTTTCTGAGAATACCTTTATTAAACTTTCTTCAAATAAGAACTTAGGATCTATGATGGAATCAGCATTTCGAGAGTTTGAGTTTGTCCCAAAATCTGTAATTAATGTTTCTCAATCATCAACTGCATTTTCACTATGTTGCGCTGGTGCAGGAATATGTTTGATGGCAGAATCGGATATTTACTATGGTAATTATAATTGCCATCCTAAATACTATTATTTGAATAACGAAATATTTAACAGAAAAATGTCAATTGCTTACTTAAAAGACAAAAAAGAGTCGTTAGCTGCATCTGAATTCATATCTTTATTAGAAGATGTGGAGATTTAAACTAGGAGGAGATTTATGAGGATTAAAAAAGTTGTTGTTTTTACATTAATAATTATGCTATTGGCACTTTCGCTAGCAGGATGTGGAAGCGATGAAAAGACAGAAACAGAGGGTAAATACACAGTGAAAATTGCTATGCAATATGGGCTTTCATATGCACCGTTAAAAGTTGTGATGGAGCAAAAGCTAATTGAAAAAAACTGTGATAATGTTGAAGTTGAATGGGTAACACTAAATTCAGGAACAGCTATAACGGAAGCTTTGGCAAGTGGAGACTTGGATTTTGGAGCTATGGGCGTTGCGCCGGCCGTTACGGCAGTAAACGCTGGGGTTCCAGTTAAAATAGCTAGCAACATCTCTGCTCAACCTCAAAAATTAATGACGAATGATCCTAATATAAAGTCTATTAATGATATTACAGATGAACAAATTGCATTAGTAACTATTGGTTCGATACAACATATTACACTAGCTATGGCAGCTAAAGAGTATCTAGGAGATGCTCATGCACTTGATAATAATATTACAGCAATGTCACATCCTGATGGAATGACATCATTGCTAACTGGAGCTATACCTATGCAATTGACTAGTAGCCCGTATATTTACAAGGAAATGGACGAAGGAATGACAGAAGTAAAAGAAATAAGCGATATCTGGCCAGATGGCAAGTCGTTTATTGTTATGCTAGGAACAAATAAAATATATGAAGACAATCCTGAAGTATACGAAGGTGTTACAGAAGCGCTTGCAGAAGCGATAGACTATATTAACAACAATAAAGAAGAGAGTGCTGAAATGTTATGTGAGCAAGAAGATGTTACTAAAGAGGTAATGCTTGATTGGCTCAACTATCCTGGAAGCATTTATAGCAAGGAAACAACAGGCGTGTTAAGTATGGCAACGTTCATGATAAACGAAGGCTTCATTAAAGGCGATGTTCCAGAATCGTTAGACGAATTAGCGTTTGATAATGTGGAGGGTAATTGATGAAACAAGCTAGAATACAATTAGTGTTTGTGGCGTCATTTCTTTTGTTATGGCAAATCACCTATAAGTTTGGAATATTTCCACAAATAATGTTTCCATCAATAGGAGATATAAGCAATAGTTTTTTAGAAGGGTTTATAGAAGATGGATTGCTAGCATATACATTATACTCACTTAGTTTAATCTTTAAAGGAATGCTTATAGGCATAGTACTGGCATTTGCGTTTTCTTCTTTAGCGATAATTAGTGAGACCTTTTATAGCATATATAATTTTATGGTATCCGTATGTGATTTAATACCTGGTGTTGCTTTATTACCTTTGGCAATATTATGGTTTGGAATTAATGAAACCACAGTTATATTCATAGTAGTACACTCGATTATTTGGCCTATGTCACGTAATATTATTGATGGCTTTAATTCAGTTAATAATGTATATATTGAAAGCGGAAAAAATTATGGATTAACAGGAATAAATTTAGTTAAAGATGTTTATTTACCAGCTTCGTTTAACAACGTATTATCAGGCTTAAAGGTAGGTTGGGCACGTGCTTGGAGAGGCTTAATTAGTGTGGAGATGATATTTGGAACAACTAGTTCAGGCGCAGGTATTGGGTGGTATATATTTATGAAGAGAACAAATATAGATACAGCGGGAGTATTTGCTGCATTATTGGTTATTATAATAATTGGTATAATAATCGAATATCTCATATTTGGCACAATCGAAAAACATACTGTGAAAAAATGGGGAATGGTTAGATAATGGACAAAATATTGAAAGTAAAAAACTTAACTAAAAACTATAAAGATGGAGCTGATTCTGTAAATATATTAGAAAACCTCAATATAGATATGCCGGAAAATCAATTCTTATGTGTTCTCGGTCCTTCAGGATGTGGCAAAACCACATTAATTAGGTGTATAGCTGGGTTTGAAGACTATGATGGAGTTGTAGAAGTTTCCGGGAAAGAAACCAAAGGCCCAGGAATAGATAGAATCATGGTATTTCAAAACTTTGATCAGCTGTTTCCATGGAAAACAGTAGAAGATAATATAAAATATCCACTAAAGATAAATGGTACTAAAGACAAAGAGGAATTAAGCAAATTAGCCAAAGAATATCTTGAATTGGTGGGCTTAGCTGGTTCAGAAAAAAAATATCCTCATCAACTTAGTGGAGGCATGAAGCAAAGAGTCTCTATAGCTAGAGGATTAGCAGTAAAACCTAAAATCATTCTTATGGACGAACCGTTTGCAAGTTTAGATGCAATAACAAGAAGAAACCTGCAAAGGGAATTACTTAAGATCAAGGAAAAGGAAAATGTTACAGTTGTATTTATCACCCATAATATCCAAGAAGCGATGACTTTGGGAGATAGATTAATAGTTTTATCCAAAAGCGGAGAAATAAAATTGGATATACATAACACACTACAAGCTCCAATTAATCCTGCCACAGAAGGATATGGTGAACTGTGGAAAAAACTATCAGACAATCTCGAAGGAAACAGTGATCTGTACTAGTAGCGTAAATATAATAAATTTCACTATAGTTCTTCTATAGCATAGATATCCATTACTCCAGTTTAGTTGCCGTTATTGAATGAACTGATTATGGATTCAAACAGATGAAATAGTAAAGTTGACAAATACCTAGTACTATCTACATTGAATTAGTTATGCCCTTGAAATCATTTGAGTTTTTGGGGCATTTTTACGGTGCCTGCGGGTTTAAACCCCAATGAGCCTATATTGTTCTATATTTTCTGCAAGAATAAGCTTACTTGTTCTTCTTAGAACTTTTGTGTATTTTTTTAATTTTAATCAGTCTAACGCTTCTTCTAACAATTAATTTTCTACCCTATATTGAATATTTACATTGGCTTACAAATATACCAATTAGCTCTCACATCCACATTAATAACTCTCACCTCCGAAAAACAATTTTCCATTTCTGAAAAGCAATCTTTCATCTCAAGCTCTGCATTCTTTATAAAATGAAAATAGTCGCCACCTTATATCCATTCTATGATTGATGTCAGAAGCGATCTTTCCTTATTATAGTCGTGAATAATAACGTAATTTCTTGTGATACGGCTCATTTCAGCATACATCCGTTTTCTTTCTTCTTGGACTAGTCCGTGTGCCACATAAGATGCTATAGCAACATCAAAGCTTTTGTTCTTAAATGGTAATCCTTCTAGTGCATTTGCTTGAATAAATTCTATTCCTTTGTTATCTTGTATTCTCTTGGAAATATTCAACATTTTTATGGCAGGATCAATTCCTGTCACGTCTAAGCCTTTATCTTTTAATACCGAGCATAATGCACCAGTACCGCAACCTATATCAATAATCGTCTCAAAAGAAGAAATATCCATTTCCTTCTTAACCTTTTCAACGATAACAGTATATCGTTTTTTCTGTTTTTTCTGTTTTTTTTTTATAAAACAAGCCATAAATGGGTGCAATTAAATTAAACAAACCATTACTTTTCTTTTCTACCAATTGCATAACCCCCTTGTCTAAAACTTTTAGTATCTTCACCTTACCTATATTATTCCTAAATATAGCGTACTCCACGTGGTGATATCTGTCAACAAAAACTAAAACACAAACAGCTGTGAGTGGTAAACTAAAGGCAAAAATATATATAAAGCTCAAAGCCTTATTGAATTTGAAGATAAAACTGAAAAAATATTAAATATAACTTAATCACGCAACGATCAACGTTTTTACAATGCTCTGTATGAAGACAAAACATTCCTTTGATTCTCAGCAACAAGACATAAATATCCACATTAAATTACTATACCCCTATAACCGCACTGGTTATAGGGGTATTATCTAATTTGGTAATATTGAGTTTTGCTAAATTGTATACATCTGTACCAGCACTTTCCATGAACATAGGTATGGTACTACACTATATGTAGCTTATTATTATATAATTTCACAAAACTCTTCAGCTATTTTACAATATATCTCTACATAATCAATTAAATGTTTAATTTCTATTCTCTCGTCTTTAGTATGAGAATATGTAATATTCCCAGGTCCTGTAACTACTGTAGGTATATGGCCAAAATTTGATAATAAAGCCGCATCAGTCCATCCTCTCCTTCTAGTTATATTCGCTTCCTTTTCTATGATTTTTTCTATGCCATTTTTTGTAGCTATGACTATAGGATCTTCTGGTGGGGTCATTAAATACAAATGATCTAATGTCAAAAAATTGTTTTCCATTCTTATGATTTCAGCATCAAACTCCGGATCTTCATCTTTTAATTCGGAAACTATATCTTCTAATTCTTTAAAGACAGTATCAACACTTTCTCCAGGAATATATCTTCTATCTATTTTGATTGAACACCAATCTGCAACTGTGCTGGGTTGGTTTCCTCCTTGAATTGTTCCAAAATTCATTACAGAAGGACCCATGTATTCATTTTCACGTTCTTTTAATTTGGGCATTAATTCTTCTTCAATCTTATTTATGAATTTTGCTGCTTTTGAAATAGCATTAATTCCTAAATGTGGAACTCCTCCATGTGCGGCCCGCCCTTTAATTATTATTTCTATCCACTCTAGTCCTCTATGACCAATAGCATATTCATAATTAGAAGGTTCCCCTACTACTGCACCATCTACTTTAATATTTGATTTTACAAGTGCTTCAGTACCTTCACTTTGTTCTTCTTCTCCAAGTACACCACTAAATATTATGGTACCCTTCATCCTTTTGTTCGATCTTTTAATTGCAAGCATCGCAATTAGCATAGATGCAATTGGTCCTTTCATATCAGAAGCGCCCCTACCCCATATACATCCATCTTTTATTTCTGCGTCATAAGGTTCTATAGTCATATTATATGGAGGCACTGTATCCATATGACCATTAAACATAAGCGTTTTCCCTGTACCTTCTCCTTCTAAATAAACTAGTACATTCTTTCTAACACCATCAACATCTTGTTTTTCTACTTTGAAACCATTAGCTTTGCAGAATTCATAAATATATTCTGCTACTTTTTCTTCCCGATTTAAAACATCTTTATGACTTGGTATTCTAATTAGGTCTTGGGTAAGTTTTATCACTTCATCTTCAGTAAAATATTTATTAAGATATAGCATTATTTTCCCTCCTATTAGAAACTTTAAAACATTCCATAACTGATTGTATTAGTTATTAACAAAAATCGCTAACCCTTTTCGCAAGTAACTATTATAAATCAAACTTATCTCTTTTTATTCATTATATCATTTTTTAATATACTTTTTTACAATAAAAAATTAATTGCAACTTATATCTTGTCTTCACTTTGAGTCTCCGGATATGTTGGCATTGTAACATCTCTTCCTGTAAGTTCGAACCCACTTTTCAGCTATTAAATTCATATTTTGGTTTTAATATTAATGTAGTAGCTACACACTTTTAGTTCGGTATATACAGTATGTGTAATTAGTGATACAATATAAAAAATACTATAATTTGATGCGGGGTGAAATTATGAAGAAACTATTATTTGTTTTCATTGTGTTAGTATTAATTACTTCCGTTTTTACAGGATGCTCATCAACGGGAGGTAAAGCAGACGTTACAGTTGATAATATGACGGCTGTGGAACAGCTAGAGAGTGCCGCTAATGCATTAGCTTTACGGCAATACATTTATGCCAGACTTAAAACTGAAGAGTTTTTATCAGTTGATTATGAGTCCATGACTATTGAGCAACTCCAAGAAATGATGGACGAACTTGTGCTCACATGGGACAATGCCGATATACTCACTACACAAGCGAACGAAATTACCGATCAGGCATTGATTGTAATGGAGTTAGATGCTGAAAATAATACAGAAGGTTTTATTAAACCAACAACACAAGTCATAAGTTTCGCTAGAAAAAACTCGACTTTTGTGCAACCTTTGACACTTAACGTTAACAATTGTAGTTCTGTGACCGTAAATCTTCTTGCAGAAGGAAGAGATGTTGACCCAGAGACTTGGGCGGAAAACCTTACTAAGAAGTTTGATGCAATCCGTGGTGTCCCAGCGGCAATGAAACATAAAGAACTTGCTGCGCAACTTGGTATAGACACGAAGACAGCCTGCGAACAAATGAGATTGGCACAAAAAATAATTCATAATGCCGCTGACGTTGAGGAATTTCAGGCAGAAGTCAACGCCTATACAAGAAGCATCAAAATTGTACAAGGATATAAAACAACCAGCAAAGTAGGACTACTTGTCACTGCGACCATCGCTACTGGCGGAGGTAGCCTAGCAACACTAGGAGCAAGCAGCATGACAATTGGGCAGACGGGTGCAGTGTTAGTTGGCGGTGCTGATTGCATCGTTGACGTAGCCACAACAAGCAGCACCATTATTTTAGGTGAAGACCATCAAGTCACTACCGATTTTGCAAATATACAGAATAAATTGGCACCGATATCGTTTGTAGTTGGTTTAGCAACTTTTAATGCCGGTGAAACGGGAGAACAACTCGCTTATATCGGAGATACATTGACTGAATGGTATTATAACAATAAAATACTTGGAATCACTGTATCAGGCACGGATAACGGTGAAACCAAAGTAACCACACAGCCGATTGACATATCTGAACTTGATAAAGAGGGCATAAAATCAGAACTTGAAAAAGCTGGTTTTACCACACCTGAGGAAGGAAACTCAACACTATCTTCAATTATAGAAGAATATCGAAACATAGTAGAGAAAGCCTCCTCAAAAATGGTGACTTTGGAAGCTGAAATGGCTGCAATCATGGAGGAGTATAATAGCATCGTCCCAGAACCAGCGGAAACTGCACCAATAGAAAAAAAGATTGTTATTACGATTAAGAATACAAGTGACCAAGCATGCTATTTAGATGCAGTATCTATAGGATATTTTGATGATTGTGATGGCGTCTTTATAGATCAACTTGTCGTAGATTCCGGAGGCACCGCTCGAAAAAGTATTAATGTTGAAACATCAATAGAGAAAGGTACCCTATTAGAGACTTCACCAACTACTTATGAAGTTACATACCTGTTCGTATGGGGTGCGTTACCTACTGGTTATCCCGAACACAAAAATATTGATACAGAGGATCTTTCTTTTTACGACCTCACATTTACAGGAACCTATAGCACGGATATCTATAACTCTGACTTGGATCCCGTCATCGAATGGGATGGTAGTTCATTCAAACAGATTAAACAGTAGTTTTGGTATAGCCCTAGTAGTCTTATCATTAAGTTAGTTATGCCCCTGTAGCCATATTAATACAGGGGCATTTTATATGAAAAATCAGATAAATTTATTGTGTTATGCTATAATAAATTTATAGTAACTTATCATTATAAACAAGGAGGCAATATGTATATTATTTTCGCACTTATAAATGTCAAGTTAAAATTCCCCAATTCTGTGCAGTTAAGATTCCTCACTTTTGTTCAGATTCAACTTATCCTTAATTCTATAGGATGGACCTGTGATATTGAATAGATATGAATAATGTAATATTCTATCTAATATTG
>JAENWG010000016.1 GCA_016650175.1 Peptostreptococcaceae bacterium
AATCGGTAATACAAATGAAAATCCGGTGACTATAGCAAAGAGGCAACACCTGTTCCCATCTCGAACACAGTAGTTAAGCTCTTTAGCGCTAATGATACTTGGCGGGCAGCTGCCTGGGAAAGTAGGACGTTGCCGGTTTTTCAATATGGCCCCATGGTCAAGTGGTTAAGACATCGCCCTTTCACGGCGGTAACCCGGGTTCAAGTCCCGGTGGGGTCACCATTTTGCGCGATTGGCGGAATTGGCAGACGCACTAGATTTAGGATCTAGCGGGAGACCGTATGGGTTCAAGTCCCTTATCGCGCACCATAAAGCACCTACAAGGTGCTTTTTTAATTAGATAAATTAAATAATAGTTAATAACAATGCAAAACAGTGAGTATTCCATATATTCACTGTTTTTTTTATGTACTGTAAGTAAACTTTACTAATGCTATAGTATTCATACAGGAGGTTCACATGAAATTATTAATGCTTATAAAGGATAAAGCTTATTGTAATGCGTTAGCTAAAGGTATTGCTCTAAGCAGCAAGGAAATTAAAATAACTATTAAACCGTTTATGACCAACAAAATAGATATAAATGAGTATCATGTAGTATTAACTGACGGTGATGTAACCGTTTTTACTAAAGAATTTAGTAAAGTTGAAATGAAAAAATTTGTCTTCTTAGTTAATTTTCTTAAAGAAGATACTATTTATAAATATGAAAATTGTATAGATGAATTTCCTAATTATAATTTCATATTTAAGTATAAGGAGCTAAGGTTTTTTATATCAGATATATTATGGTATTACTATCAGGTAACCAGTGAATATAATTGTCATCCTATTAAAGGTACTATGATATCATTTTTTAGCGATAAAAACGTTATTAACTGTAGTACATATTCTAAAATGTTTGGTAAAACATTATTAGATAAATATGAAAAGAAAATACTCTTGTTTCCATTAACGTATATTAATTCAGATATTATTAAAGATGATACAGTAGAGACTAATTTTAAAAAATTAATATACAATATCAATTTAAAAAGAAAATTTCCTCTAGAACCTTACTTCTATATGGACGTGTACGGCTTATATCACTTCAGAAGTAAAGAAGTCTTAAACCCAATCCCAGAGCTCTTCATGAAAGAGTTTAATGGGTTAATAGGGTATATCATGAAGAACATGTTTGATGTAATAATATTTGACATTGGAAGTAACTATAATAACAACAATTTAAATGTAATTAGAATGAGCGATAAACGAGTTATGGTTTGTGAAGAGAAAAACAGTTTGCTAATTGATTATATAAGGAAAAAATGTGACTTGGATGAAATGAACAATGTAAATAGGCTCATTTCATATAGAGAGAATAAAATAGCTGATCCAAACTGTGACCAGATACAGTTTGACTTAGAAAAAATAGCAGAATGTATAAGTAACTAACATGGATAGTACTATTAATAAGTATAGAAAAGAGTTGGAGACGTTTATAGATAAAATAAGAAAAATATTAGGAGAAAGTGAAGATGATGATGTGCTAGGAGTAATCGAACGTGAATTATTCAGTTCAGAAATTCTACATAATATTTCAGCTAATGATGTAAATTCGTTTTTAGAAAATGCATACTATAGAGTAAAGAGCAAATACGGAATAATTGAACCTTTACTAAAAGATGAAGAGATAAATGAAATAATGGTAAATGGACCTAATGATATATTTGTAGAAAAAAAAGGTAAAATTATAGAACTACCAATTGCTTTTTTATCAGAAAAAGAACTTGAGGACATGATTAGAATTTTTGCTAGTGATGTTCACAGAGAAATAAATGAAGTTAATCCTATTGTTGATGCTAGGTTAGAAAATGGATATAGGGTCAATGGTGTTTTAAAAAATGTAGCACTGAACGGGCCAATACTTACTATTAGAAAGTTTAACAAAAATAGCATACGCATGGAAGACTTGATAGAATACAAGTCTATTACTGAAGAATGCGCCGAATTTTTAAAAACAATAGTAAAAGCAAGATACAATATTATGATATCTGGTTCAACAAGCAGTGGGAAAACCACATTTTTAGGTGCTCTTACCGGATATATAAACGCTGAACAAGAAAGAGTAATCATTATTGAAGATTCTGCAGAACTAAAGGTAGAAATGTTAAAAAACACAGTACATATGGAATGTAAAGGAGCAAATTCACTTGGTAAAGGAGAAGTGACAATGGCTATGTTAATTAAAACAAGTTTGAGAATGAGGCCTGATAGAATAATAGTTGGAGAAGTAAGAGGAGAAGAAATCAAAGATATGATACAGGCTATGTCAACTGGACATTCTGGTAGTATGTCAACTGGACACTCGGGATCGGTATTAGGAATGCTTAATAGATTAGAGGCATTATACCTTATGAACTCAGATATACCTATAATGTCAGTAAAAAGACAAATAGCAGATGCGCTAGAAATACTTATACATTTGGAAAGAGACTCAACAGGTAGAAGAAAAGTAGTAGAAGTAGCTGAATTGGTAAGATTAGAAGGGAATGAATATATTCTAAACCAACTATTCAGAGAAACTGATAAAGGCAAGCTAAATAAGACTAATAATAACCTAATAAACGACAATAAACTAAGAAAATGGAGATGAAGTGGTAAATTACGATGAATACAAGTTAAATTTGAAAGAATATGCAATATTCATCTTAATATTTATATTTTTAGCTTTATTTATATCATATATTTTATACCACAAAGTATTACCTGCTTTATTCTTTGTTTTAGTATTTAGCAGAACTAAGGAAAAAGTAAAAAAATATTTAGTTGATAAGAGAAGAAAAGAACTTTTAGAACAATTTAAAGATTTGCTATTTAATTTAGCTACGGCATTAAGTACAAAAGCGTCTATGAAAGAGGCTATAGGAGAATCTAAAGGTAATATACTACTTATATATGGTGATAAATCAGTATTATATAAAGAGCTTGATTATATGTATAAAAAAATGATGCTAGAAGATGATGTAGAAGTACTTAAGGATTTTGCTGTACGAGCAGGAATTGATGACATATCTGATTTTGTACAAATATATGCTTCATGTAAATATACTGGTGCCAACTTAATATATGCTATGAATAAAGCTGCATCTGTAATAATCGATAAAATGACAATAGAAAAAGAAATAAATGAGATGATAAGGCGAAAAAAATATGAAGGTATGGTAATTTTAATAATGCCGATACTCATACTATTTCTACTTAACATAAGCGCTGCTGACTATGTATTAATACTATACACTTCAATTTACGGTAATGTCCTGATGACAACTGTAATTGTGTCCTACATAGGTATATATGAATTGATAGAAAGAATAACAAAAGTAAAGGTTTAAGTGTGTGTGTGATAAATATGTTTTGTAACAAAAAATTGAGGAATAGGATAGTGCTAATAGTATTAGGATTCACTTTTCTAGCAGCGGTAAACAGTATTAAGTCAGAATCTAATAACGGAGGTTATATTACAAATAATAATGGATATGTTATTGGGATATACCTCCGAGATTATGACTTGAGCAAAGAATACAATTTGACAGTAGAAAGCAGTAATGGTGAAACAAAAGAAGCAAGAATTTACTTAAACAATAAAAGTGAAACTGAGAAAGAAGAGTTGGAGGTTGAAAGTTCTGCTTTTTCAAGTGAAATAGATAAAATAATCAGGGAAATTAAAACTAATAAACTTAATAAAACCATGTTACCGCAAGAACTTCCTGATGGTAGTAAAATAAATTGGCAATTAAACGAGGAAACAGATTATGGCGGTCTTTTTTATATAATATTACCATTATTACTAGTTGCTATACTTATAAAAAACGAAAAGCAAAGAGAAGCAAAAATAAATAAAGAAATAAATACGAGTATATTAATTGAACTGCCAAGATTTACAAATCAAATATTATTACTATTAAATAGCTCTTTAATATTAAGTGACTGTATTGTAAAAATAATCGAAGGGTATATGGATAATAAGGAAGAAGAAAGAACAATTTTTCAAAAAGACTTAATTAAAATTGATGCTAAGGCAAAAATTGTCAATAAAAGTGTAGTATATTTGCTTAATGAATATGCTTCTGAAAAGCGTATAAGAGAGCTTAGCAGACTAGTAACTGTAATGATAGAAAATATAGAAAAAGGAAGTGACATAAGAGAAAAAATGGAAAGAGAGAGTAACTACCTATGGGATAACAGAAAAGCAATAGCAAGAGAGAATGGACAATTTATTGAAACTAAAATGACAGTGCCATTAGGCTTATTACTTATCATGTTAGTAGTTGTAACTATGGCACCGGCTATATTGAATATGTGAAAGGAGTTTAAAATGTTTAAATTATTACGTAAAAAAGATGGTATGGAATTAATTCAAGCTGCAATACTAATCGCGTTGGCTGTAGGGTTAGGTATAATATTTAAGAGTGAAATCACAACATTTGTTAATGATACCTTTGAGAGCTTAGATGCTAGCAATTTTTAGAAATATTTTAAAAAAGAAAACGGGTGAAGAGTTAATAGAAGCGAGTATTACAATGCCTATAATAATACTAATTACTATGTTATTAATTAGGCTTACTGTATTTTTCTATGATGTACTAAACACTGGGGTGGAATTACATCAAGAGCTCATAAATCAATCGAAAGAATTTGATAAGTGTTATGTAAAAGTAATAGAAGAAGAAAGAGATTTAGCGTTACTATCTGAAATAGGCATTAACATTAAAGTCTATGGAAAAGAGCATATATTTTCAGAAGGTAAAGTGGTTATGGCAGGTGATTTAATTGAGAAATAACAAAGGATCGTCTGCTATTCTAATACTTATGTTTCTAACGGCGATGGTAGTAATGATAATGGCTTTTATAGAAGTATCTAAAGAAACTGCTATAAAAGGTGAATGCAATGCATTAACGTTACTGTGGGGCAAAGCAATACTATCTGAATATGATGTTAATCTCTATAATGATTATGGAATTATGGGGTTTCACGGAAACGAAAGTGATGTAAATGAAAAGTTAGAGAAATACTGTAAATTTACATTTGATAACAGAAAAAGTATTAATTATAGTAATGTAGAAACGGTGTTAGGTGAATATAGATTAAGCTCATTAAACAACTTTAGTGAAGAAATAGATAAAAGAATGCTGTTATGTACAATAGATACCTTTAAAAATAAAAGAAAGTTTAGAAAAGAGGATGAATATACTGGTATAGAAGTTAAAAATAATTATGTATTAGAAACACTGCCATCTACTAATTATGAAAAAAGCAATAGTATAATGGCTTTAAAAAGTATGTTAGTAAAAGGTATGAGTTTTGAAGATATAACAAATGATTGCTTTGGTTTAGTATATATAATGAAATACTTTAATAACAACATATATTTAAGAGATGAAAAAGAAACTATATTTAGAAATGAATGGGAATATATACTTTGTGGCAAAGCAAATGATGAAAAGAATTTTAATAGTGCTAAAAGGAAAATATGGTTATTAAGAAATGCTTTAAATTTAGGTTACCTATATCAAGACAACGAAAAAAGACAACTAGCACTTACTGTAGCTGAATTAATAGCACCAGGACCATGGATGGTAGCAGTACACTTTTTGATTTTGGAAACATGGGCTTTAATAGAGACAGATTATGATTTGGATCAATTGATTAAAGGAGAAGGAGTAGTTCTTATAAAGACTGGAGATTCTTGGCACACTGATTTAGATACTGTAATAGATGGTGATCTATTTAAAGACAACCTAAATGATGAAGAAAAAATTAAACTAAATGAAGAAAGACATAACATGAGTAATTTAAATGAAGGTACTGAATTAGGCGTTAATAGTGAGATGGACTATGAAAAATATCTGTTAATGTTTTTATCAACTATGAACCAAGATACTAGGCTTTTAAGAATGATGGATTTAATTCAAATGAATATGAAATTAAGATATTACAGAGATTTCGATTTAGCCGAGTATAATAATGGTTTAACATATGGAATTACAGTTAATAACAAGGAATATGAAATGAATGTTAAATATTAATAAGAATAAAAAAGGAAGTCATATTGTTGAAGCGACTATATGCTTACCGATATATATAATAGCTATTATACTTCTTTCTTCAATAATTTTACTATATGCAGCTACGGAGAATATAACATTTTCAGTAGCTGACGAGCTTAGGTTAGCAGCTATAGAAGCTAGATATGTTAAGGTTAACCCATTAACGCCAATTATAATAAAGGAAAGAGTTATTAAAGAAAATAAAAGCGTATCTGAATTTAATGTAAAGTATTATAGTGCATGTGCAAATTATAAAGGAATTGATAATATTATCAAGTTGAAAACAGAAACAGTCTTTGATAATAGTTTGATGTATTTTAATGCCAAAGCTAGTTACAAATTGAATGTTATAACCAGGGCATTTGTAGGTAAAGCCGAAAAATTAAATCCAATGAATAAAGATGAATTTAGCAGTGATGAATCTGAAATTGTTTACATATTTCCAAATTATGGAGAGTGTTATCATAATGAAAATTGCACGTATGTTAAGAACGGATGTAAACCAACAATATTAACAGAAGGACTAAAGGCAAAATACAGTTCTTGCGAGCTTTGTAATAGTAAAGATGCTATTTTAGGTGATGTAGTATATGTGTTCGGTAATGGTGGTAGCTATCATAAAAGCAACTGTAGCTTAGTAGATAGAAACTATATAAAAATAGAAAATAAAATAGCTATAGAAAGAGGCTATAGAGCTTGTGAGAAGTGTGGAGGATAAAATGAAAAGCGTAATAAAAAGAACTGTAAACAGTGTAGATGTACCGGACTATTTGCTGGAAATAATTAGTATGAATTATGATAAGTGTTTTTTAGATATAACAGCTATAGAGAATAACGAAAAGATTACTATGATATATGATGTTAAAAATCTTAGCAAGATAGATATTAATGGATATACACTGTATCAAGCGATAAGTTTAATAAAGGAAATTGTTATATGTGAAGAAAACAATGAAAATCATTTGATATTTCCAGAAGACTATTTAATCTGTTTAGATTTGATATTTATACCAAATAAAGGAAAAGGTATTAAATTGTTGTATTATCCTGATGAAAACGGAAAAGGGTTTATCGAAAAACTAATTGGCTTAATTGAAGAAATTTCACAATATTATCAATACAGTGATAAAGCTTTAATGATGTCAATTATAGAGAATATTAGTCAAAACGAATTCAATACAATAAAATTAATTAAATTTTTAGAAGCTTTAGAACAAAATGTAATGGTTTAGTACTTTTAATCTTAACAATTTTGAGTTATAATGGTCTAGTAGTTGTTATTTTAATTATTTAAGGAGATTAATTATGAGAATAGAAATTGTTAAAGTAATCGGTCGCGAAATTTTAGATTCACGTGGAAACCCTACTGTAGAGGCTGAAGTATTACTTTCAAACGGAGTAATCGGAATTGGTGATACACCTAGTGGAGCATCGACAGGCATATATGAAGCGTTGGAGTTAAGAGATGGTGACAAATCACGTTTTGGTGGTAAAGGGGTTACAAAAGCAGTAAACAATGTTAATACATTGATTAATGAAAAACTTTGTGGAATGGATCCATCAGACATTTATGCTTTAGAAGAAGCTATGATTAAGCTAGATGGTACAAAAGATAAGAGTAATTTAGGCGCTAATGCTATGCTAGCGGTTTCGATTGCATGTGCAAGAGCAGCAGCCAAATCATTAGGAATACCTTTATATAAATTCTTAGGTGGAATAAATGCTACAGCACTTCCTGTACCTATGATGAATATATTAAATGGTGGAGAACATGCATCAAATACTGTAGATGTACAGGAGTTTATGATAATGCCTGTAGGAGCACCTAATTTCAAAGAAGCATATAGATGGTGTAGTGAAGTATATCATGCATTAGCTAAGGAATTAAAAGCTAAAGGTTATGCTATTTCTGTAGGCGATGAAGGTGGATT
The DNA here is from genome assembly GCA_016650175.1 of Peptostreptococcaceae bacterium. GTDB lineage: Bacteria > Bacillota > Clostridia > Peptostreptococcales > Anaerovoracaceae > JAAYHV01. The sequence continues at coordinate 8,022 of JAENWG010000016.1, forward strand.
TGCGCCAGATTTAAAAGATGAATTTGAAGTTATGGATCACATAGTAGAAGCTATTAAAATAGCTGGATACAAACCTGGTGATGATTTTGTAATAGCTATAGATGCTGCAGCAAGTGGATGGAAAACTGATAAACCGGGCATATACAAGATGCCAAAATCAGGAAGAGTATTTACAGCTGAAGAACTCGTATCTAACTGGGAATTATTCGTAGATAAATATCCTATAGCAGCTATTGAAGATGGCATGGACGAAGAAGATTGGGATGGTTGGAAACTCATGACGGATAGGTTAGGGGATAGAATACAACTTATTGGAGATGACCTTTATGTTACTAATCCTGAGAGATTTAAAAAAGGCATTGAAATGGGATGTGCAAATGCTATATTAATAAAGTTAAATCAGATTGGAAGTATTTCGGAGACATTAGAAACTATTAATCTAGCTAAGAGAAATGGATTCAAAACTGTTATATCACATAGATCTGGAGAAACTGAAGATACAACAATTGCAGATCTTGCAGTAGGATTAAATGCTTTACAAATTAAAACAGGTGCACCGACAAGAACAGAGCGTGTAGCTAAATATAATCAATTACTAAGAATAGAAGAACAGCTGGGATCAGCTGCGAAATATTTCGGAAAAGACATATTTTAATTAAGTATTAATTAATTCCGGCGTTTTCGCCGGAATTTTATTTGAAAGGATATTATGATACCATTATCTACAAGATTAAGACCTAGGAAGTTAGATGAATTTATAGGGCAAGAGCACTTTCTATATAGTGGTTCTTTGTTATATAACTCTATAAAAAACAGAAGTTTTGATTCAGCTATATTTTTCGGGCCTTCAGGTACAGGGAAAACCACTCTAGCTAGAATAATAGCTAACGAAATGGACAGTAATTTTATTGAAATAAATGCATCTACTACCGGTACCAAAGAATTGAAAGAATTAATTGAAAATGCTAAAGACCGATTGTATGGCTTAGAGAAAAAGTCAACATATGTATACATAGATGAATTTCATAGATGGAATAAACTGCAGCAGGATTCTCTTTTAAAAGCGTTAGAAGATGGTGTAATTAAATTCATAGGCTCTACAACCGAAAATCCTTACTTTGCAATAAATAATGCTGTAATAAGTAGAGTAAGAAATATATATGAATTTAATAGATTAACAAAAGATGATCTACTGATTATATTAAAAAGAGCAGTAGATGACGAAGAAATAGGATTTGGTAAACTTAATCTAAAAATAAATGAAAATGCAATGGATTTATTGGCTGAAATGTCAAATGGTGATGCCAGAGTAGCATTAGATGCCTTAGGTTTTATTATAGATAATATGTCTGAAGGTAAATCAATAGATAAAGATTTAGTAGAAGAAGCAATGCAAAGGAAAATCGGATTTTACGATAAAGATAGTGATAGATATAATCTTTTATCTGCACTTCAGAAGTCCATACGGGGATCTGATCCTGACGCATCGATTCATTACTTTGCCAGATTAATAGATGGTGGAGCAGACATTAGAATGATAGGCAGAAGACTGTTAGTAATTGCTGCAGAAGATGTAGGAATGGCATATCCAACAGCACTAACTATAACAAATTCTGCAGTTTCCGCGTCACTTATAGTTGGTTTACCTGAAGCAACTATAATCCTAAGTGAGGCAGTGATATTATTAGCATCATCACCAAAATCGAATCGATCATATATGGCATATAAAGAAGCAGCAGAAGATATTAAAAATCGTAAAATAGATGATGTACCAAGTCATCTTATGGATAATCACTATAGTGGTTCTAAAAAACTAGGTAAAGGAATAGGTTACAAATATCCACATAGTACAGGTGGTTATGTTAAGCAGCAGTACTTGCCTGATAACCTTTACAAAGAAAAAATTGTTTATTATAAGCCTACGGATAACGGCGCAGAAAAATCTTTTAAAATTTATTTAGAAAACCTAAAGGGAAAGGACAAATAAATGGCTGAAATAATAAGAGCTAAGCACTCGGGATTTTGCTTTGGAGTAAAAAGAGCAATAGATATTGCATATGAACAGATTGATTTACATAAAACTGATGATAAGGAAATATTTACTTGTGGACAATTAATTCATAATAAAACTGTAACTGATTCTTTAGAGTCTAAAGGTATAAAAATTATAAAGTCTATAGATGACGCTAAACCAGGTAGCATAGTTATAGTGAGATCTCATGGTGAAACAAAAGCATTTTTTGAAACGGCTAAATTAAATGGTATTGAACTAATAGATGCCACATGTCCTTTAGTAGAGAGAATACATGAATATATATCTGAAGCGTATTCAAATGGTAAAGGAATAATTATAATAGGCGATAAAGAACATCCTGAAGTAACATCTACTAATGGATGGTGTGAAAATAGTGCAATAATTGTAAATTCAGCTGAAGAAGCTGAAAAAATCAAAGGATCAAATTATATGATTGTATGTCAAACTACAATCATAAAAGAAACTATGGAAGATGTACTAAAAGTATTGAATAAAAATAAAGTGGACTATGAAATAAAGAATACCATTTGTAATGCAACTAAAGAAAGACAAGACAGCTGTGCTAAACTGGCTAAAGAAGTTGATTGTATGGTAGTTGTAGGTGGCTATAATAGTTCAAATACGAAGAAATTATACATAATTGCAAAAAAACACTGTAAAAACACAAAATTAATTGAAAATATTTTCGATTTACCATTGAAAGATATGCAAAAATGTAATAAAATAGGAATAGCGGCAGGCGCATCTACGCCAGAATGCATAATTAAGGAGGTTATTGCTAGTATGAGTGAAAATATCACTGAGAATGTTGAAAAAAACCCAATGTTGGATTTAATGGATGAAATTGACAAATCGTTACGTTTACCTAGAACAGGTGAAATAATTGATGGAAAGATTCATCAGGTTACCGATAAAGAAATTATCGTAAACATGGGATGTAAAAAAGATGGTATATTACCAAAAGAAGAGGTCTCCCTTGAGGAAGGCCAATCATTAAAAGATTTGTTTAAAGAAGGAGACGACATCCAAGCTAAGGTTATTAAAACCGATGATGGTGATGGCGGAATTATTCTTTCTAAGAAAAAGCTACAAATTAATGGAAATTGGAATGAAATTAATGAAGCTTTGGAAGACAAGTCTAATATTAACGTTAAGTTAATAAGAGCCGTAAATGGTGGAGTTATTGCTGCATTTAAGGAAGTTACGGGGTTCATTCCTATGTCACAACTTTCCGATAAATATGTTGAAAAAGCTGATGAGTATCTAGGTCAAGTTATGGATGTTAAAGTAACTAGAGTTGATATTAGAAGAGGCAGAGCCGTATTTTCACATAAAGCAGTACTTTTAGAAGAAAAACGTAAAATGATTGCTGAAGTTTGGTCTAGCTTAAACGTTGATGATATCGTAGAAGGTAAAGTAATGAGATTTACAGATTACGGTGCATTTGTAGATATTGGTGGCGTTGATGGATTGCTACACATATCTGAAATTTCCTGGGGTAAATTAAAACACCCACAAGAAATCTTAAAGATTGGCGATATTATAAATGTTAAGATATTAGCCATGAACGAAGAAAAAGGGAAAATTTCATTAGGACTTAAGCAAACTATGCCAGAACCTTGGTCAGTAATTGAGAGAAAATATGAAATTGGGCAGATTGTAAAAGGTAAAGTTGTTCAAATTAAAGAATACGGAGCATTTATTGAGCTTGAAGCTGGGTTAGATGGATTAGTTCATATTTCTGAAATTGCTAATAAAAGAGTTAATAATGTTTCAGAAGAAATCGAATTAGGTCAAGAAATTGAAGCTAAGATTTTAGAACTAGACGTTGACAGAAAAAGAATCAGCTTAAGCATTAAAGATGCCACATTAGAATTACATCCAGAGCTTGTAGAAGCTATGGAAGACGAAGAATACGAAGAACCTGCAGAAGAAATTATTGAATCTGTTGAGGAATAATAGAAATAAGTATGGGCCGGCTTAGCCGGTCTTTATTTGTTTCATAGTAGAATGAGAGAAAGTATGAATGAAAATTTGCGCGTAGGTATAATTCAAAAGAATAGAAAGAAATTCGGGTTTGTAAGAATGGAAGAAGGCAGAGATATATATATTTCACCTGATAACATAAAGACTGCTATGGATGGAGATAAAGTAACGGTTGAACTAATACCTGAAGTATACTGGAACGGCGGCCCTGAAGGGATAATAACGAAGGTAATCGAAAGAAACACTAACGAGATTGTTGGTACTCTTTATAAGCATAGTAAATATAGCATGGTAGTTCCAAATGATACAAGAATAAATGAAGAAATATATGTATTAAACAAAAATATTGGTAAAGCAAAAAACGGAGATATAGTAGTAGCTAAAATAACTGATTATCCAGGGATACACGAAAATGCTACAGGTGAAGTAACAGAAATAGTAGCTAGAAGTGGTCAAGACGACGCCGTTGTATTATCTATGATAAGACAATACGGATTAAAACTTGAATTTCCTCAAGAAGTAATTCAAGAAGCTGAAATTGTTGCTAACCAAAAGATAAGTAGCGATGATATGGCTAAAAGAAAAGATCTTAGAAATTTACTTACTGTAACAATAGATGGTAAAGATTCTAAAGATTTTGATGATGCAGTTACAGTAGAGACGTTGAAATCAGGTAATCACTTGTTATATGTTCATATAGCTGATGTAAACCACTATGTAAAACCAGGTAGCAACTTAGATAATGAAGCTTTGCATAGAGGTAATAGTGTATATCTTTATGATAAAGTATTGCCGATGTTACCGGAACAGTTATCTAATGGTTTGTGTAGTCTGAAACCAAAAGAAGATAGACTTACTATTACATGCAAGATGGAAATAGATAATAGTGGTAAAGTAGTAGATTATAGTATGTTTGAAAGCATAATAAATTCCGATGAAAGACTAATATATGATGATGTTTCAGATATAATAGAAAATAATGATAAAGAATTATCAAATAGATATGAACACATATTAGATATGATATTGGCTATGAGAGATTTAGCTTTAATATTAAAAGCAAAAAGAAAAGATCAAGGAAGTCTAGATTTTAACATGCAAGAGGCTAATATAATTTTAAATGAAAAAGGGTTTCCTAAAGCTATTGAACTTGAAAATAGAAGAGTAGCCAATAAAATAATTGAGGAATTCATGTTAATAGCAAATGAAACTGTTGCAGAACATTTTTATTGGATGGAAAGTCCGTTTGTATATAGAGTTCACGATAAACCGGATCTTGATAGAATGAAAGAGCTAAGAGGTTTTTTATCTAGTTTTGGTATAACAATAAGTAATAATTTTGATAGTATTAAACCTAAAAATTTAAGTGATATATTAAAACTGATTGAAGGTAAACCACAAGAAAATATTATTAATAGAGTTATCCTGAGAATGATGAAAAAAGCTGAATATTCTCCAAGCTGTAATGGGCATTACGGATTAGCATTTAAATATTACTGTCATTTCACTTCACCTATAAGAAGGTATCCAGATTTAATGGTACATAGAATTATTAAAGAGAGTTTAAATAACCCTAATTTCTTAGAAGACAGCAAAATGTATTCGGATAAGGTAGAAGAAGTATCAAAGATTTCATCTGATACTGAAAAAATAGCAGTAGAACTTGAAAGAAAAGTAGAAAAGTATCTAAAGGTACTTTATATGAAAGACAAAGTGGGAACACAGTACGATGGTATAATAAGTGGGCTCGGAAGAAGTGGTATGTTTGTAGAATTACCTAACACCATAGAAGGGTTTGTAAAATATGAAAGTATACCTGGAGACTATTATGTAATAGATGAAAAGAATTACAGGGCAGTAGGAACAAACAACGGGAAAACACTTAGCATAGGTGATAATGTAAAAGTGGTAGTAGATAGTATTAATGAAAAAGATCGTATGATAGATTTTAAAATTAGAAAGAAATAGAATAGCTATTTAGTCAACCTACTAATTGGGACTGGATTCTGTATTTAGCAGAATCCAGTCTTTTTAATTTGTTCATCGATAAATTAGCGTTTAAATAAAAAACCCCTAAGTCAAAAAAATCAACTTAGGGGGGGGGGTGAACCGTTCATAATTAGTATTCGTTTTTTTAGTTAGATTTATTTGTATTCCAAAATGATCTTGTGAATAGGAGTACAATAGCATAAAATTCAAGTCGTCCGCCTACCATTAGTATAGATAGTAATAATCTAGCAGGTAATGAGAATATTGAATAATCAGCTACATTAGCAAGTTCACCAAAAGATAAGCCTACATTAGATATAGCACCTATAGCACCACTTAAAGTGGTTTCCATACTTAAATTGTCTAGTGATAACAGCAAAGATCCTATTAAGAAAACAAGGAAGTATAACAATAAGTAAACTGTTGCAGTAAACACGTTATTAACAGAAATAGGTTTATCAAAGAAAAATATAGGTTTAATTCCACGTGGATGAATTCTTTTATAAATACCTCTAAGAATCAACTTATAAAAAACTATAATTCTCGATATTTTAATACCGCCACCTGTAGATATAGAACATCCGCCTATAAACATAGCGGAAATTAACACTATTTTAGTAACTGTAGGCCACATGCTATATTCAGAAAAGGTAAAGCCTGAAGTGGAGAAAAACGATATTGACATAGATAGTGCATCAAATAAATTTCCATTATCGGTGTAGGCAATAGCCAAACCTATAATTAATGTAGAAATTAATATAATTGCTATATAGACTTTAAGTTCTAAATCATGATATATATCTTTGAATCTTTTCTTAAACAGATAAAAATAAATACCAAAATTCGTAGCGCATAAGAATGAAAACAAAGTAATTATTACTTTGATATAAGGTGTTAGATGCGAAGTTATTCCGCCATCATTTAAGTAGATACCTGCAGTACTTACACCGCTTAAAGAATTTATAGTTGCATCAAACAATGTCAAACCACCCAATTTTAATAATATTAACTCTGCAATAGTTAATATTAAATAGAAGAAGTAAAGATATCGGGCAGTACCATGAAATTTAGATGACATCTTTTCTAAATTAGGACCTGGAGCTTCAGCTGCTGAAAGCTTTTGACCTGAAACACTGAAATATGGAGTAACAGATACTATAAGCATTATCATTCCTATACCACCAAACCAGTTACATACAGCTTTCCAAAGGAGTAAACTTTTAGGTAATAAGTCAGGATCGATTACAAAGGCCCCTGTAGTGGACCAACCGGCAGATGATTCAAATATACAGTCTATTAGATTAAAGCCGTTACCGCTGAAATAAAAGGGCATAGAGCCTATAATAACTAATACTAACCATGACATGAATGTTATAAGATATCCGTCTCTAATAGTAGAACGTAAAACTATTTTTCTTGAATTATGAAATACAATAATGCCAACTATAAAACATAAAATAGCTAATGTAAACATTGAAAAAGCCGTTTGTTGTTCACCAAAATGTAAAGATACTAAAATAGAAGGTATCATAATTAATGATAGTATTATTAACATAATAGAAGTTACATTTTTAAATAAATTAAAATTAAAGTTCAACTAAAACCCTCCTTATGCTCTGTTGGGATCACGATAGTATCTTGAAAATAATATAAAGAATGTAAATAATTCAAGTCTACCTGCAATCATAACGATGGATAAAATTATTTTTGAAAACCCCGAGAACATACTGTAATTCATTGTAGGCCCTACTAACGAAAAACCGGGGCCGATATTAGCTATACAAGCAGCAACGCTTGATAAATTTGTTAATATATCAAAATTGTCTACTGATATTAAAAAGGTGGCTAATAGTACTGTTGCAATATAAAGAAAAATAAAATTTGCTATATTAGATATTGTATCAGAAGGAAGAGCTTTTTTATTAATTTTTACGCTAATTATTCTTGTATTATGAGTTTTTAAAGAAAATCCTCTAAAAATAAGTTTTAAAGCCACAAGGATTCTAATCATCTTGACACCGCCACCGGTGGAAGAGCTAGATGCACCCATAAACATTAATATAAAAATTAACATTTTAGCAAATGTAGGCCAAATATCAAAATCATCAGTTGCAAATCCTGTTGCAGTAACTATCGAAGAAACTTGAAAGGTGGCTTTTGTAAGGGCTGTAAAAAAATTGTTTTCTTTCCCATTTAATAATAAACATAAAGTAATAAAAAAAGCAAAAAGTGTAATCGTGCTTATATAAAATTTAAATTCTTCATCTTTAAAAATTGTATTTAGCCCTTTTTTTAAAGAAAGATAATACAAATTAAAATTTGTACCCGATATAATCATGAAGATAATAATGATCCAATGAACAAAATCGCTATCATAATAAGCAACACTAGCATTATGATTAGAAAAACCACCAGTACCTACAGTACCAAAGGTATGGATTAATGCATCGAATAAGTTCAAACCTCCTAATAGCAATAAAAGTACTTCTAATATAGATATAAATAAATATATTAGATATAGATTTTTTGCTGTGTCGGAAAACCTAGGTGTAAGTTTGTCTAAAGTTGGTCCCGGAGTTTCGGCACTAGCTATTAGCTGACCACTTATACCTAATTTTGGTAAAAATGCCATTGCAAATACAATAATACCCATGCCACCCACCCAATGGGTAAATGAACGCCAAAAAAGCATTGACATTGGCAATGCTTCGATATCAGTTAATATTGATGCTCCGGTTGTCGAAAAGCCTGAACAAGTTTCGAAGAAGGCATCTATAATATTCGGAATAGAACCAGAAATTATAAAAGGCAAACACCCAAAAATAGACGAAAGAAACCAACATAGTGTGACAATTAAATAGCCTTCTCTATTATTAAATTTAGAAAATTCAAACTTATGATTTCTTTTAAAAGCAATGCCAATTAAAAGGCAAAGAGAGATTGTGAATATGAAAGCTTTTGCGCATTTGTATTCTTTATAAATTAAAGCTACCAAAAGAGAAGGTGTCATAGTTAGAGAAATAACAATTAATAAGGCTCCTAATAAATATATTATTCTTTTCTTGTTTATAGACATAACTAAAACATTTTCCTTCTGTATTTAAATAATTTTTCTAAATTACCTATTTCTGAGAGTAAACTAACTATAATAACTTTATCATTTTTAAGAAGTCTTGTATCGCCGTTAGGAATAATTACATTATTACCTCTGTGTATAGCGGCTATAATAATTCCTTCTGGTAAGTTTAAATTTTTTAATGGTATGTTTAACATATTCATTTTCTCATATGCATAGATTTCTAAAAGTTCAGCTTGACCATTTAGAAGTAAAGAAGATAATACTTTTTTTGTACCTTGAATGTTTCTAAGGATTGTGCTTGCAGTAATATCAAGAGGATTTAATACCATATCGATACCCATTTGCTCAATTAAGCCCGTATAGCTTTCTCTGCTAACTTTTGAGATTACGTCGTCTATACCATGCTGTTTAGCTGTTAAGGCCAATAGAAGATTTTCTTCATCGTAACCTGTAGCAGTTACAAATGCATCCATTTCATCCATATTTTCTTCTTGAAGCATTTCAATATCTGTGCCGTCTCCATGAAGAACTATTACGTTATTCAGTTTTGTTGAAAGATATTGGCAACGTTCCTTATTTTTTTCAATAAGTTTGACACTTGCTCCAAATTCGGAAAGTTGGTTTGCTAGGTAATACCCAGTCTTACCACCGCCTATTATCATAACTTTTTGAACATTAGTATATTTACCTTTTACATGAACTTTAGAGTTTAATTTAAAGATAGGATTTTTTTCACCGATAATATATAAGGAATCATCTTTTTTAATAATGTCATCACCATGAGGAATTATCATTTTACCTTTTCTAGAAACACCAACAATAAGCATGCTAGGGTATAGCTGTTTGAATTCAGGCAAAGACATACCAATTATTTTAGGAAGCATATTAGCGCTAAATTCTATTAAAGCGATCATACCACTAGTAAATATACCGTTGCTTAAAGTATATTTTTCAACTAAATATTTATGTATAGCATGCGTTATTAAAAGATCAGGATTAACTATAAAATCTATATTGAATTTCTCACGTATAAAATCAATCTGATTCATATGCTCAGGGTCTCTAACCCTAGCAGATACTAACTTACATCCAAGTGCCTTAGCAAATGATGCAATTAAAATATTAATTTCATCTGAAGCAGATGCTGCAAATAAGAAATCGTAAGTTTCAATATGAATTTCTTTAAGTAAATCGATTTTTTTTGCATCACCTAAAACTGTAAGTACATCAAACTTTTGAGAAATTTTATTTAACAAATTCTCATTATTATCAATTAGTGTTATTTCGTAATCGCCATCAATTAAAGTTTCTGTTATTCTTAAACCTAATTTTCCTGCGCCTATAATTGCAACTTTCATATAATACCTCTTTATTTTTATATTATTTGTTATATAATAATATCAATAGAACGATTATAAAGCAATATAACAGCTTTTGCAATAGGAATCTAGATTAGAGTGAAAGGACACATATGAGTATAAAACTAATTGGGCTTGATTTAGACGGCACAACACTTAATAAAAGAGAGAAAGTAGATGAAGAAACTAAACAAGCGTTAGAAGAGTCTATAAGACGAGGAATACATGTAGTTTTTGCTACAGGCAGATCATATTATTCATTACCAAGTGATGTTTTTGCTGTAAAAGGTGTTGAATATATAATAACTTCTAACGGTGCACATATTACAAGACTTAAAGATAGTGCAGTGATTTATTCTAATTGCATAAAAGCTGGTTCAAGTGATAAAATTTTAGACATAGTAGTTAGGCACAAGGTTCATGTTGAAGCATTTATCGAAGGTGTTGCTTATATAGATAGGAAGGAATATGAAAACCTAAAAGAAAATGGTTCTACTTACAGAAGTATTGATTATGTTATTAGAACTAGAAAACCAGTGGATGACATATTTCAACATATGAAGAACAATGAAAATAAAATAGAAAATATTAATTTACTCTTTGAAGATTCAGAAAAAAGAAGATTTATAAGAAAACTATTAGAAACTGTACCGGGAATAACTTTAACTACCTCTTTTGCTAACAACCTTGAAGTAGGAGGAGCAACAACAAATAAAGGAGTAGCTTTAAGTTATTTAATGGAATTGCTAAATTTAAAGAGTCATAATTTGATGTGCTTTGGTGATAACCAAAATGATATAACTATGATAGAGCTTGCTAAGATTGGAGTAGCAATGGGTAATGCGGATATATTGGTAAAGGAAACGGCAAATTATATAACAGAAGATAATAACAACAACGGTGTAGCAAATGCTATTAACAAGTTGGTTTTGAAATAACTGATTAATAACTAAATTTATCTAAAAAATCTCTAAATATTCTTATCTGTTGACTTACCTTTTATTAAATGATAATACTTAATTAAGTGTAGTTTGCTAATGAAAGGAAGTATTATGAAAATAGAAAAAATTGATAAGAACTCAGATCTATACCCATACAAATTAAGAAATATTAAGAATTCACCAGCGGTTATATATACGTTAGGTGATATTTCTTTATTAAGTTCAAAATCTATAGCCGTAGTAGGCGCTAGAGAATGCACTAATTACGGAGCACATATAGCTAAACTTATAGGTGAAAGGTTAGCAGAGTTAAATATTACGGTGGTTAGTGGGATGGCTAAAGGTATAGATTCATATTCCCATAAAGGTGCGCTTTATAATTGCGGTAAAACTATAGCTGTACTAGGCTGTGGGCTAGGACATTGTTATCCGGCCGAAAATAAAGAACTTATGAAACAAATAAGCAAAGAAGGATTACTAATATCAGAGTACAAACCGGAATTTACGGGAGCAAAATATTCTTTCCCACAAAGAAATAGAATAATTAGCGGAATAAGTGAGAGCGTAGTTGTTGTAGAAGCAGAGTATAAAAGTGGATCACTTATTACTGCAGGTTATGGAGCGGAGCAAGGTAAATATGTATATGCGGTTCCAGGTAACATTGATAGAAAATCAAGTTTGGGTACTAATATGTTAATAAGGGATGGAGCTACGCCTCTTGTTGTAATTGATGATTTAGCAAGAGATATTGGAATTACACCTAAAATAAAGCCGGAATTAATTAGTAATTTAGGAAAAGATGAAATGTTAATAATAGAAGCTATAATGAGCAAGAACGAGGCTGACATTGATTATATATCTCACAAAACTAACATACACACGGGTAAAGCTAATGGTATACTGACAATATTAATGATTAAAGGGCTAGTATTTAGTATAGGTAGTAAATTCTTTATTGCAAATTATTAAAATTTAGCTTATTATATTAAAGAACGAAAGAAAGAAAGAAAAATTAATTATTATTAAGTTAAAATAAAGCTAAGGAGTATTAGTATGGCAGAAAGAAAGAAGACGTTATTAATAGTAGAGTCTCCTTCAAAAGCAAAAACTATAGGTAAATATTTAGGTCCTACATATAAAGTTATGGCCTCAGTAGGACATATAAGAGATCTTCCTAAAAGTAGACTGGGTATTGATATAGAAAATAATTTTGAACCTGGTTACATTAATATAAGAGGAAAAGGCGATTTAATTAAGGACTTGAAAAAAGAAGCTAAAAAAGCTAAAAAAATATATTTGGCGACTGACCCTGATAGAGAGGGAGAGGCTATCTCCTGGCACCTATCATATATATTAAATATTGATCCAGCTTCTGATTGTAGAGTAGAGTTCAATGAAATAACAAAGACCACTATAAAGGAAGCTATAAAACATCCTAAACCAATTAATATGGGACTCGTGGATGCGCAACAAGCTAGAAGAGCTTTAGACAGACTTGTGGGTTATCAAATAAGTCCAATTCTTTGGAAAAAAGTAAAAAGAGGTCTATCGGCAGGAAGAGTTCAATCCGCTGCTCTAAAAATGATTTGCGATAGAGAAGAAGAAATTAGAAGTTTTAAACCTGAAGAATATTGGAATATTTTAGCTAATTTTGAAAAAGATATTGAATATAGCGCCAAGCTGAATAGTTATGGTGAGAAAAAAATTAAGGTAACAAATAGAAACCAGAGTGATGAAATATTAAAAGATTTAAATTCTGGTACTTTTATAATAAAAGAGATTAATAAAAAGAAGAGAAAGGTTAGAGCGTCTGCACCGTTTACTACTAGTAGTTTACAGCAAGAAGCATCTAATAAATTTGGATTTTTCACAAAAAGGACTATGTCTATAGCACAGCAGTTGTATGAAGGTATAGATATTAAAGGAAATGGAACGTTAGGTCTTGTTACATATATAAGAACTGATTCCGTAAGAATATCCGAAGAAGCTAAAGTAGCGGCTACTGAGTATATAATAGATAATTATGGTAAAGAATATTTAGGTAATAATAATTATAAAAATAAGAAAAAAGATATTCAAGATGCACATGAAGCTATTAGACCAAGTGACGTTAAACTAAATCCTGAAGAAATAAAGGATTCCCTAACTAAAGACCAGTATAAACTTTACAAAATGATATGGTCAAGGTTTTTAGCATCACAAATGGCTGAAGCAGTATTTGATTCAGTATCAGTAGATATAGAAAATGGTAAATATGGTTTCAAAGCTAATGGTAGAACGCTAGATTTTGATGGATATAAAAGACTATACAATAATGATTCTGAAGAAGGTAATAAATTATTACCAGAACTAACAGTTGGTGAAGAACCTAAATTAATAGGTATAGATGCTGATCAAAAGTTCACGCAGCCACCAGCAAGATATACAGAAGCTAGTCTGGTTAAAGATTTAGAAGAAAAAAATATTGGTAGGCCAAGCACATATTCTCCAATCATAGCCACTTTAACAGGACGTAGGTATGTAGTAAGAGATAAAAAATTACTTGTTCCTACTGAGTTGGGATTTGTAGTAATAGGACTACTAAGTGAATATTTCGCTGAAATAGTAGATGCTGAATTCACAGCAGGTTTAGAAGATAAATTAGATAGTGTGGAGTTGTATGAAAGACAATGGAAGACTATTCTTAATGAATTCTATGGTGATTTTAGTAAAGAATTAAAAATTGCGGATGAAGAGATAGCTAAAATAGAAATGGAAGTTAAACTGAGCGATCAAGTTTGCGAATTGTGTGGTAAACCAATGGCTATCAAAGAAGGACGCTTTGGTGAATTCTTAGCTTGTACAGGTTATCCTGAATGCAAAAATACTAAACCAATAATAAAAAAAGTTGGTGTAAAATGTCCTGAATGTGGGGAAGATTTAATAGTAAAGAAAAGTAGAAAAGGAAAATTATTTTACGGTTGTAGTGGTTACCCTAATTGTACTGTTGTATTTTGGGATAGACCAAACGAAAAGAAATGTCCGCAGTGTGGATCTTTACTAGTAGAAAAGAAAACAAAAACTAGCACGCTTAAGTGCTCAAATAAAGAATGTAAATATAAGGAATAATTTGGAGGTATTAAAATGGTACAATTTCATGCGACTACTATAGTAGCTGTTAGAAGAAGCCCAGATGATGTTTGTATTGCCGGTGATGGACAAGTTACTATGGGCGAATCAACTATCATGAAAAATGGGGCTAAGAAAGTAAAAAAAATATATAAAAACACCGTACTTACAGGTTTTGCGGGTTCCGTGGCAGATGCGTTTGCTTTAACTGATAAATTTGAAAATAAACTTGAAGAACATTCAGGTAATTTAAAAAGAGCAGCAGTAGATTTAGCTCAGCTTTGGAGAAAAGATAAAGCAGCAAGAAGTCTTGAAGCGCTTATGATAGTAGCAGATACAGAAGATTTGTTAGTAATTTCAGGCAACGGAGAAGTAATTGTTCCTGATTTTGATTTTGTAGCAATTGGTTCAGGTGGAAACTATGCTTATGCTGCGGCTAAAGCACTTTTTGAAAATACAGATATGACTGCTGAAGAAATTGTAAAAGAAGCTTTAAATATTGCTTCACAAATATGTGTATACACTAATGGCAATATTACAGTAGAAAAACTATAAAGAAAGGGAGTACTAATGATAAGTAAATTAAAAAATATGACTCCTAAAGAAATTGTTTCGGAGTTGGATAAATATATAATTGGTCAGGATGATGCTAAAAAGTCAGTAGCAATAGCTCTTCGTAATAGATATAGAAGAAGCCTATTAGATGATGAAATTAGAGAAGAAATCAGTCCTAAAAATATATTGATGATGGGACCTACTGGAGTAGGTAAAACTGAAATAGCAAGAAGATTATCTAAACTAATGGATGCACCATTTGTAAAGGTAGAAGCTACGAAATTTACAGAAGTGGGTTATGTAGGTAGAGATGTGGACTCTATGATAAGAGACTTAGTAGAAGCTTCAATAAGAATTACTAAACAAGGTAGACTTCATGAAAAATATGAAATAGCAGATCAAATAGCTGAAGAAAAAATAATTGAGGCTATTATTCCAGGTAAGAAAAAAAAATCAGGCACCAAGAGTAACAACCCTTTCGACTTTATTTTAAACAGTGGTGGATATTCAAGCCAGAAACAGCTTTATGAAGAAGGAAAAGATGTTAATCCTGAAGAGGAAAATCTTAGCGATCTTGAGATGGCAAGAGAACAGGTTAGAGCTCAACTTAGAGAAGGCCTTTTAGAAGATCAATTCATTGAAATAGAAGTAGATGACAATCCTAAGTCTAATCAATTAGACATGAGCAATGAAGGAATGAACATGGCTATAGGTAATATATTTGGTGATATGATGCCTAAGAAGACGAAGAATAAAAATATAAGAGTAAAAGACGCAAGAAAGATTCTTAGAGAACAAGAAGCTCAGAATCTAATAGATATGGATCAAGTAATAGAGGAAGCTCTAGAAAATGCTGAACAAAATGGTATTATATTTATCGATGAGATTGATAAAATAGCTTCAGGTTCATCGCTTAGATCTGGTGCTGATGTATCAAGAGAAGGCGTACAAAGAGATATATTACCTATTGTAGAAGGTAGCGTAGTAAACACTAAGTATGGCCCTGTGAAGACGGATTTTATGCTGTTTATAGGTGCAGGAGCATTCCATACTGTTAAGCCGTCTGATTTAATTCCGGAGTTACAAGGTAGATTTCCTATTAGAGTAGAACTTAACAACTTAGATAAAGCTGATTTATTGAAAATACTTACTGTTCCTGAAAACGCAATAACAAAGCAAAACAAAGCGTTACTGGAAACAGAAGGAATAAAAATCGATTTTACAGAAGATGCTATTGATGAAATAGCTTCGATGGCTTTTCTTATGAATGAGCAAACAGAGAACATAGGAGCTAGAAGATTGCATACTATTATTGAAAAGCTTTTAGAAGATATATCTTTTGATTTACCGAATGAAGAAATAGATGAAATAACTTTAACAAGAGAAGATGTAAAGAATAAATTCATTGAAAATATACATGAAGTAGATATAGAAAAATACATATTATAAAAACAGGAGTAAAACATGGAAAAACAAATATTGGCAAAATTCAGAAAGCTGAATTGGGTTTTAAGTCACAGCGATGAAGGATATTTTTCATTTAATGATTTAAGCGATATTCTAAGTGAAGTATTAGAGGCTAATGTATACATTTTCTCTAAAAAAGGTAAAGTATTAGCGATGTCGTTAATTGATGTAGCTGTACTAACAGAAGACGATTCTAGATATAACTGGACTAACCTTGAAGATAAATTTAATGAAAATTTGTCTAAAATAAAGGAAACTGTAATAAATCTAAATAGAAATGAAGCTAGTAAAATATTTGGCAAAGACTTTGCTGATACCGAGAAGTATCATACAATAGCACCAGCTATTTCAGGAGAGATAAGAGTTGGCAGTCTTTTATTTGTGAGAGCAGACAAGTCTTTTACCGATATGGATATAGCCTTATGTGAGTATAGCGCTACAGTAGTTGGTCTAGAAATTGGAAGAGGCAATGTTCTTGAGTTTGAGAAAATTGAAAGACAAAAGAATGTAGTAAGACAAGCTTTAGAAACTTTATCATACTCAGAATTAGAAGCAGTCAGATGCATATTTAAGGAGTTAGACGGAGATGAAGGCCTTTTAGTAGCTAGTAGAGTAGCTGATCGAACAGGAATTACTAGATCAGTAATAGTAAACACATTAAGAAAATTGGAGAGTGCAGGTGTAATAGAGTCTCGTTCTTTAGGTATGAAAGGAACTAGATTAAAAATCAAAAATAAATATTTGTCATCTGCTTTAGACGAGATTAATTAAAATGGAAAATGAAAAAACAAGAGCAATAATAGCAGGAATAAACTTTACCAGTGTGTGGGAGTATTCTATAGAAGAGCTAAAGGGTCTTGCCGAAGCTGACGAAGTAGAAGTCTTAGGAGTATGCACTCAATCGTTGGAGAAACCTAACAGTGCTACATATATAGGTAAAGGTAAAACAGAAGAGCTTAAAGAATTGGTCTCCAATATGGAGGCCAATTTAGTAATATTCAATAATGAACTTTCAGGTGTACAAATAAGAAATTTAGAAGATAGGCTAGAAGTTAAAGTTATAGATAGAACAATACTAATATTGGATATATTTGCCAAAAGAGCTAAGACAAAAAATGGTCAACTACAAGTTGAATTAGCACAGCAAAAGTATAGAAAATCAAGATTAGTAGGGTTTGGCAACTATTTGTCAAAACAAGGAGCTGGAATCGGGACAAGAGGTCCTGGAGAGAAAAAAATAGAAACTGATAGAAGACATCTTGAAAAAAGAATTGAAGATATACAAAATGAGATAGATAAAGCTGTTCAAGTCAGAAAAACTCAGAGAAAACTTAGAGAAAAGAATCGTGTTCCCATAGTAGCATTAGTAGGATATACGAATGCTGGTAAGTCTGCATTAATGAATGCACTACTTAAGGACATTGAAAAAGAAGATAAGGTTGTATTTGAAAAAGATATGCTTTTTGCTACATTGGATACTAGTCAAAGGTCTATAAAATACGATGACAATAATGAGTTCATTTTAGTGGATACAATAGGTTTTGTTAGCGAACTGCCACATACTCTCGTTGATGCCTTTAAAGGCACGCTAGAGGAGGTTTTATATGCAGATTTGCTCATACATGTAATAGATATATCTAATAGTCGATCTGAATTTCAAGAAAGAGTTACTTTAAAGGTCTTAAATGAAATAGGTGCTGGTGATAAAGAAATTTTAAATGTATATAATAAGGCAGATCTTTTACAAGAAGAAGTACCCAAAACAGTATTAGATGATAAGCTTTATATTTCTGCAAAGTATGGAATAAATATTGATTTACTAAAAGAAAAAATAGGAGATCAATTATTTAATAATAAAATCGATGTTAAGCTGCTTATTCCATATGACAGAGGTGACATAGTATCGTATTTATGTGATAAGTGTAATGTGGAAGAAATGGACTATAAGGAAGATGGAACGATAATAACTACAAGTCTTGAAATAGACGATTATAGGAGGCTATCTAAATATGAAATTGTTTAGCACAATTTTAAAAGAAGGTAAAGCTGAACAGAACATCGAAAAGTCAAGATTTATTTGTTATGCTAAACCTGTAGAAAATAAATTGGAAGCTGATGAGTTTATTAAATACATAAAAAAAAAGAATAAAGATGCAACACATAATGTACCAGCTATTGTAATAGGCGATAAAATGCAAATTCAATGGGCTAGTGATGATGGAGAGCCTCAAGGTACTGCTGGTGCTCCAATAGTCCAAATGATGGTTAATGAAGGTATTACTAATGCTGTAGTGGTGGTTACACGATATTTTGGTGGTGTTAAATTAGGCACGGGCGGACTAGTAAGGGCGTATACAAGTAGTGCAAAAATGGGATTAAATAAAAGTATACTTTGTGATGTTGAAAACAGTACATCTGTAACTTTTGAAATTGATTATACATATTTAGATAAGATAAAAAATCTTGAAAAAGAAGGTTTATTTACGATTAAAGAAATAAGCTACTTGGAAAAGGTTGAAATTCAACTAAATTGCAGTGAAGAAGATACAATAAAAACGAAAGAATTGGTAATGAGTTTAACAAATGGAATGTGTAAAATGAGTGATGAAAAAAACATATTAATTAAGTTACCAAGAAAAAGTTGAAAAGATATTGACAAAGAAAACTCGTTATGGTATTATAATTTTCGCCACTAAAATTAGTGTCGAGTTAAAAAAAGCACCACAAAATATTTGATAAACGATGATGAATAATTCTTGACAAAGTTATTGGTTTCGTGTATAATTATCGAATGTGTCAACCTGATATTTTATGGGCGTATAGCTCAGCTGGGAGAGCACCTGCCTTACAAGCAGGGGGTCATAGGTTCGAGCCCTATTACGCCCACCATTAAATATTGGCCTGGTAGTTCAGTTGGTTAGAATGCCAGCCTGTCACGCTGGAGGTCGTCGGTTCGAGCCCGATCCAGGTCGCCAATTTAATACGCTGATGTGGCTCAACGGTAGAGCAGCTGATTTGTAATCAGCAGGTTGTGGGTTCGATTCCCTCCATCAGCTCCAAATTAACACAACGAGGGATTCCCGAGTGGCCAAAGGGGGCGGACTGTAAATCCGTTAGCTGAGCTTTCGATGGTTCGAATCCATCTCCCTCGACCAAGTATGCGGAAGTGGCTCAGGGGTAGAGCATCGCCTTGCCAAGGCGAGGGTCGCGAGTTCGAATCTCGTCTTCCGCTCCAATTTCGCGGATGTAGTTCAATGGTAGAACTTCAGCCTTCCAAGCTGATAGCGCGGGTTCGATTCCCGCCATCCGCTCCAAAATAACTGTTGTGGGCTCATAGCTCAGCTGGATAGAGCAGCGGCTTTCTAAGCCGCTTGTCGGGGGTTCGAATCCCTCTGGGCTCACCATTTTTATTAGTAATAAAGGATATATAGGGTAATAGCTCAGTTATTTAGAGCAACCTAGGCGCAGTAAGTTTCATGTAGAAGCAGCCAAACACTATGGGGTATAGCCAAGTGGTAAGGCAACGGACTTTGACTCCGTTATTCGTAGGTTCGAGCCCTGCTACCCCAGCCAATAAGACCCATTAGCTCAGTTGGCAGAGCACTTGACTTTTAATCAAGGTGTCCGGAGTTCGAATCTCCGATGGGTCACCATTTATATTTAAAAAACTCCATTTGGAGAGGTGTCCGAGTGGTTTAAGGAGCTGGTCTTGAAAACCAGTGATTCCGGAAGGAACCGTGGGTTCGAATCCCACCCTCTCCGCCATAATTAATTAGTATGGAGAAGTACTCAAGAGGCTGAAGAGGACGGTTTGCTAAACCGTTAGGGTTCATTTAAGGGCCGCATGGGTTCGAATCCCATCTTCTCCGCCATTTAGGGGTATAGCTCAGTTGGTAGAGCAGTGGTCTCCAAAACCACGTGCCGTGGGTTCAAATCCTACTACCCCTGCCAAATTGAAAAAAATGAATAAATATATCGGGGTGTAGCGCAGTTTGGTAGCGCAACTGGTTTGGGACCAGTGGGCCGCGGGTTCAAATCCTGCCACCCCGACCATTTTTATTAGACGTGGGCCATTAGCTCAGTTGGTCAGAGCGTCCGGCTCATAACCGGCAGGTCCCGGGTTCAAGTCCCCGATGGCCCACCAATTTAATAAAACAATTTAATTAATTAGTTTGCCCAGATAGCTCAGTTGGTAGAGCAAAGGACTGAAAATCCTTGTGTCCTTGGTTCGATTCCGAGTCTGGGCACCAATTATTTTTTGGTGCTAGTCAGATAACAGAGAAAAACAACCTGTTATATTAGGAAAGAATAAATCATTTTAAACATCTCTAAGCCTTGCAATTAAAAGGTTTAGAGATATTTTTTTATCATTAAAAATAAACAAATTCTAGAGTATAAAGAAATAAGGTGGAAAATATGGTAAACGTAAAACTATAAATAATATACCAAATAGACTTCTATAAACCTATATAAAATTTAAAAACTAGTATCAACTCTAGTGTCAAAATTTCCACTTGTTAAAAAAAAGAGTTATTTATTAAACTTAATTATTGACATTACTATGGAATTTCATTTTACAATTGAGCCCTTTTGGAATTAATCAGGTCACAGCAAAAAATAGCAAATCAGCTGCAAACACGTTTAGATGAACATAAAAGAGGGTGTTTATTCTCGTATCAGCGAGTTCTTCATTACAAGAAGGGTGGTACATCTAAAGCAGGAGTAGCTAATACAATGCTTGTGAGTTTTGTGGCTTACCATTTAAAAGGATTTGTAAGGCGTATGACATAAAGGATAATGACGGAAGTATCTATAACCTTACCTCACATCAATTCCGACATAATGATATTACAGATCGCTTAGAAGCTGGTTTTACAATGGAACAGATTGCAGATATGACAGGACATCATAGGAATGCTATGATCTGGAATGCCTATGCACATCTGGATTTAAAGCCTGAAACGATTGTGAAAAAGAAAAGGTTTGTTTTAAAAGAGTCAGTAGATGAGGAGAGTAAGTATATTATTTTTAGCGGAAGAATATCAGGGATGGATGAGTTGCTTGAAAAACGACTACTTAAAAATATTCGTGCACATCGTGTTCCAGGTGGGATATGTGGCGATGTCACTGGTTGCAAAAGTGATATGTGGAATTGTCTTGTTTGTGAGGATTTCATACCGGATAGTGATCAGGAGCCTTATTTTGTGTATCAGATTGACTCATGAAAGGAAAAGGCAAAACGCTTTGAAAAGATGACAATGGTTCATGATAATGCAATTAAAACTGCAGGGTTATTTGAGGCGGTTGTTGATAAAATACGATTGGAGAAACTGAAAAATGAATGACAAATTACCACAGATACTTAAAGATAAGCATGAATTGACGAAACAACAAACCAACAAACCATTAATGCAGTCATAAAGGCAATCTATGAATTGCAAGAACAGGGTTATGTGGTCAAAATTAGGACCTAATGGCGTATACAGGATTATCACGATCGACCTTTGGAAAGGTTAATGTGCGCGAAGTTCTAGAGCGCTACGAGGTTGTAGAAAAGAAGGAAATCAAAGAAGAAAGAGTGGATTCCAAAGAAACTTTATCTGCAGAAAAACGATTAAGAAAAGAGTTAAAGCGTAAGAATGAACGAATTAGTAAGCTTATGGAAGAAAACACAGGATTGAAACAAGAATGTGAGCTTTTAAGGGGGAGATTGTTTTTGATGATGCAAAGAAATGAATAGATGAGCAGCATAATTTTGGAGCTGTTGCTGAGGAATAACTGTATAATTAGTTAAAGGCTTTGTTAGATTGTAGTGTTCATATTTGACGTATTTAACGTGTATAATTTTTCTACTTTTTTTCACGGAGATCAAATAATTGGTTGCGAGAGGGATATAGCGTACAATTACATTCGGGAAAATAAATAAAATAAAACAAGAGACCTAGCCAATATGTTATCATATAGTTACTAAACAAAAACGATAAGGATGGTGATCTCTTGTGTATAATAGTATACTACAATTTAATGAACAG
>JAENWG010000045.1 GCA_016650175.1 Peptostreptococcaceae bacterium
ATATAGGAAAAAGGGAATAATGTCAATAGAATTAAGTAAATAAGATAAAAAAAGATAATTAAATTTGTAGATAATAACAAAAAAGCTTGACTTCGAGATAAAATACTATATAATTATAACAAAGATTAAAGTGAGGAAAAAGCGTATGAAACTATTAGGAGCACAAATAATTGCAGAAGTACTTTTAGATCATAGTGTTGATACAGTGTTTGGTTATCCAGGCGGTGCAGCACTTAATGTTTATGATCAATTATATAAGTATAGCGATAGAATAAAACATGTTATGACAGCACATGAACAAGGTGCGTCTCATGCTGCAGATGGTTATGCTAGGGCTACTGGTAAAGTAGGCGTAGTAATTGCTACAAGCGGTCCTGGGGCTACTAATCTGGTAACTGGTTTAGCAACTGCTAATATGGATAGTATTCCTATGATTGCTATTACTTCTAATGTACCAGATGCTTTTATTGGAAGAGATGCATTTCAAGAAGTATGTATTACAGGAATAACAATGCCTGTAACTAAACACAATTTTTTTGTTAATGATATAAATGAATTAGAAAAAACTTTAAGACTAGCTTTTAAAATTGCAAACAGCGATAGGAAAGGCCCTGTATTAATTGATGTCACAAAAGATGTAACTAGTGAAATGTGTGAATTTACCAATAAGGAGCCGATGGAGCTAAAAGCCCATCCTAAAGCAGATGTTGAAACGGTTTCTGATATAGCAAAAATGATAAATGAAGCTAAAAAGCCAGTAATATATTTTGGTGGAGGCGTAACAGCATCTGACGCAGGAGAAGAAATGGCTAAGCTTATTTCTAAAGCTGATATACCTGCAACATATACTTTGATGGCAGCAGGAGTTATAGGGTATGATAATCCTAAGAGTTTAGGTCTTATAGGAATGCATGGAACCATATCTTCGAATCATGCAATAGATAATGCAGATTTAATTATTGCTATGGGAACAAGGTTCAGTGATAGAGTAGCATTAAATCCTAATAAATTTGGCAAGAAAGCAAAGATAGTACAAGTCGATATAGATCGCAGTGAAATCGATAAAAACGTATTAGTTGATTTGAGCTGTATATGCGATATAAAAGACTTTTTACTTAAAATACTACCGATGATAGATGAAACCAATCATGACAAATGGATTGCACAGATAGCAGCATGGAAAGAAAGAGAAAACAATGAAGATCCAGATGACGGAAGGCTTCACCCTCGTCAGATTATGGAAGCAGTTTGCGACTTAACTGATAAGGATACTATATATGCAACAGATGTTGGACAGCATCAAATGTGGGCAGCTCAATACTTAAAGCACAAGAATACAAAGAGATTCTTAACTAGCGGTGGACTTGGAACTATGGGATATGGATACGGCGCGGCTATAGGTGCTCAAATTGGAAAACCTGATTTTAGAGTAATTCATATAACCGGAGATGGTTCGTTCCATATGAATCTAAATGAAGCGGCTACTGCAGTTACTGAGAATTTACCGATAATTACGATTATTGTTAATAATTCAGTTTTGGGCATGGTATATCAGTGGCAGACTTTGTTCTATGGTAAGAGATATTCGTCTACAACAGTAGAACGAAAAACCGATTACGTAAAATTAGCTGATGGATTTGGACTTGTTGGATTTAGAGCTACTAATCCAAAAGAGCTTGAAGAAGCTATGAAGAAGGCTATTAAGATAGATGGCCCTGTATGGATAGAATGTATTATACCTAAAGAAGAGAGAGTTTTACCGATGATTCCCGGTGGAGGGAATGTAGAAGATATGATAGTAGGTTAATTATGAGGAGTATGCAAATAAAAAAAGAAACAGTAAGTATATTTGTGCAGAATCAGGCAAATGTACTGACTAGAGTAGTAAGTCTCTTTGGACGAAGAGGATATAATATTGATTCGCTTACTGTATCAGCAACAAACGATCCTGAAGTTTCAAGGATAACGATAGTGTTTAATGTTACTGATACATCATTACAACAGATAATAACACAAACAGAAAAACTAGAAGTAGTAAAAGAAGTATTTGTACTAGAAACTGACAATAGTGTTTACAGAGAACTATTATTGGTAAAGGTTGCAACAAATGCTCAAAACAGATCTCAGATAAAAGAAATAGTAGATATTTACAGAGGTAAAATAATCAGTTTATCTAGAGAAAGTATGATTATCGAGCTTACTGGAAATTCGGATAAGATTGATAGTATTTTAAAGGTATTAAGTGATCATGAGATAATAGATATAAGTCGCACGGGAATAACCGGCATGTCAAGAGGAACTAATTAAAGGAGAAATGAAATGGTAAATAAGTATTACGATCAAGATTGCAATTTGGGTATTTTAGACGGAAAAACAGTAGCGGTAATTGGCTTTGGTAGTCAAGGACACGCACATGCTATGAATCTTAATGAAAGTGGAGTTAACGTAGTAGTAGGATTAAGAGGAGATTCTTCTCATAAAGCTAAAGCTGAAGCTGCAGGATTAAAAGTATTAGAGGTAGAAGAAGCAGCTGAAGTTGGAGATTTAGTAATGATGTTAGTACCTGATGAACTTGCAGCAAGCATTTATAAAAATCAAGTTGCTAAACATATGAAAGAAGGAAATGTTTTAATGTTCGCCCATGGTTTTAACGTTCATTTTAACCAAATCGTACCTGCTAAAGAGTTAGATGTTATTATGGTAGCACCTAAAGGACCAGGTCATACAGTAAGAACTCAATATGAAGAAGGAAAAGGAGTTCCTAGTCTAATAGCAGTAGAACAAGATGCTAGTGGACTTGCAAAGGAATATGCTTTAGCTTATGCATCAGGAATAGGAGCAGGCAGAGCAGGAATATTAGAAACTTCATTTAAAGAAGAAACTGAAACTGATTTATTTGGTGAACAAGCTGTACTTTGCGGTGGTGTAACTGAACTAATGAAAGCTGGATTCGATACACTAGTTGAAGCAGGTTATGAACCTGAAATGGCATATTTTGAATGTATTCATGAAATGAAATTAATAGTTGATTTGATTAATACAGGTGGTTTTGATAAAATGAGATATTCAATTTCTAACACAGCTGAATATGGTGATTATAGAACAGGAACCAGAATTATTACTGAAGATACTCGTAAAGAAATGAAAAAAGTATTGACAGAAATTCAAGACGGTACTTTTGCAAGTGAGTTTATTCAAGAATTCAATGCTGGAGGTCAGGCTAAATTCTTAGCTACAAGAAGAAATGAAGCTAACCATCTACTTTGCAAAGTAGGTAAAGAATTAAGAGATATGATGAGTTGGCTTAAGAAATAGTTGTAGGAGGACAAGATGGCTAAAAACAGTGATAATGTAACAAAAGGAATAGAGAGAGCTCCTGCCAGAAGCTTGTTTTATGCTATGGGTTACACCAAAGAGGAATTGGAAAGACCGCTTGTAGCAGTAATATCTGCTCATAGCGAAATAGTTCCAGGGCATATGAATTTAGATAAAATTGCAGAGGCAGTTAAGGCCGGAGTTAGAATGGCTGGAGGAACACCTATATTAATGCCTGCTATTGGAATATGCGATGGAATAGCTATGGGACATACTGGTATGTCATATAGCTTACCTTCAAGAGAATTAATAGCTGATAGTTGTGAGTCGTTAATACTGGCGCATTCTTTTGATGCAGTTGTAATGGTACCTAACTGTGATAAAATTGTACCAGGAATGGTAATGGCTGCAGCTAGAATTAATATACCGACAGTAGTTGTATCAGGAGGGCCTATGATGGCAGGCCTTGTTAACGGAGAAGAAACAAGTTTATCTAAGATGTTTGAAGCAGTAGGTGCTAGAAAAGCTAATCTGATAACTGATGAAGAATTAGACGAATATGAACAGAATGTATGCCCTGGTTGCGGATCGTGCTCAGGTATGTACACAGCTAACAGTATGAACTGCCTATGTGAAGCTGTTGGTATTGCGCTCCCTGGTAATGGTACTATACCTGCTGTTGAAAGTGGGAGAATTCAGTTGGCTAAAAGAGCAGGGCAAGCAATAATGGATCTATATGAAAAAAATATATGTGCTAGAGATATAATTAATGAAAAATCTATAGCAAACGCAATAACTTGCGATATGGCACTTGGATGTTCTACGAACAGTGTACTTCATCTACTGGCCATAGCATATGAAGCTGGAGTTCCGATTGATCTTAACTTGTTTAATGAGATCAGCGCAAAGACTCCTAATCTATGTCATCTGGCGCCTGCAGGAAATACGCACATGCATGATTTAAATAATGCAGGAGGCGTAGGTGCCGTTATGAAAGAGCTTGCTAAGAAAGACTTAATTGATACAAGCTTAATCACAGCTACCGGAAAAACTGTAGGCGAAAATATAGAAAATAAGCGAATCAAGAATGAAAATTCGATTAGACCTATTGAAAATCCATATAGTAAAAACGGAGGACTTCAGATTCTTTGGGGTAATGTAGCAAAAGAAGGCGCAGTAGTAAAAAGAAGCGCTGTTGCCCCTGAAATGATGAAATCCGAATGCAAAGCTAGAGTGTTTGATAGTGAAGAAGCTGCAATTGAAGAAATATATCAAGGTGGTATAGTGCCGGGCGATATCGTAGTAATTAGATACGAAGGTCCTAAGGGTGGCCCAGGGATGAGAGAAATGTTAAATCCTACAAGTGCATTAGCTGGCATGAAGCTTGATAAATCAGTTGCACTACTAACTGATGGAAGATTTAGTGGCGCCAGCAGAGGTGCTTCTATCGGACACGCATGTCCAGAAGCAGCAGCGGGCGGACTTATTGGGCTTTTAAAAGATGGAGACATAATCGAAATAGATATTGAGAAGGCATATATTAACGCCAAAGTAACTGACGAAGAATTTGAAGAGCGAAGAAAGAGTTATGTTCTTCCTGAACCGAATGTTAAAGTCGGATGGCTTAATAGATACTCTCGATACGTAGCATCATCTGCGAAAGGTGCGGTTATGGAATAGACTTGATAAACGTGTATAAACTAAAAAATTATACACGTTTTATAATTCTCTAAATACTTTAGCGGATTACTTGACTAAAGCGCTTAAAAATATTATACTATCAAAGATATTGTTAATACGGGAGAGTAAAATGAATAGCATATATAATAAACTATCTAAAGAAGAAGCATTGCCCTTAATACTTAGAGAAATCTATGAAAGCAGGGGATACAATAAATACAAAATGGGAGAATTTGTTCCATATGACATATATCTTGAGAACAGGAATTTTTTAAGAGATGAAGGAATAATAACTTTTACAGGTGCTAACGGAAAACTAATGGCTCTTAAACCGGATGTTACCATGAGCGTAGTAAAAAATGTAGCTGATGAAACAGTAACAAAAAAAGTTTTCTACTATGAGAATGTATTCAGAATGTCAAATAGTCAGTATGAGGAAATAAATCAAATTGGTGTAGAATTCATAGGTGGAGAAGATCTATATGCATCGACTGAGGTTATAGAACTGGCTTGCAGAAGTTTAGAAGCAATTAGTAGTAAATACATATTAAGCATAAATGACATGGGATTTATGGCTGGGCTTTTAGAAGAGCTTAAGCTTAATGATGAAGCCGAGTTGGAACTTTCTAATATAATGAAGCTTAAAAGTCTTACAGCGCTTAAGAAATTTTGTAGTAAATATGAATTAGATGATAAACAATGTAATTATCTGAAAGACATTATAAGGCTAGAAGGTCCTTTTGCTGAAGTGCTAGTAGATGCTAAAAATCTATGCTTAAATGAAAAGATGGAAATAGCATTAGATGAATTAGACGAGTTATTTGAAACATTAAAGGCAATAAATCTGTCTGATAGAATCAAACTTGATTTATCCATTGTAAATGATCTTGATTACTATAATGGGATAATATTTAAAGGATATATAGATGGAGTACCTAAAGCTGTATTATCAGGTGGTAGATATGATAATCTGATGCACAAACTCAATAAAAAGCAAGCTGCCGTAGGTTTTGCACTTTACCTAAGCTACATTGACAGATTATTTAAAAATGAAACTAAATATAATTCAGAAGCTGTAATATATTATGGGAATTCTAATACAGTAGACGTTGCAATTGCTGTAAGCAAATTGTCCGAGATATATAAGAGTGTAAGAGCCGAAAGATATGATTTAAATCATGTGAAAGCTGAAAAGGAATTTAATTTAGTAAACGGAGAAATCAAGGAGGTGAAAAAAAATGCTTAATATCGCACTTCCAAAAGGACGTTTAGGAGATAGTGTATATGATCTGTTAGAATCTATAGGTTATGATTGCCCTGAGATAAATGAAGAGACAAGAAAGCTTGTATTTATAAATGAAGAAAAAGATATAAAGTATCTTTTAGTAAAACCTTCAGATGTAGCGGTTTATGTAGAAAAAGGCGCAGCGGACATTGGTGTTATAGGAAGCGACATACTTTTTGAAGGTAATAATGATGTTTATGAACTGCTAGATTTAAAGCTTGGCAAATGCAAGATGTGCATAGCGGCACAAAATGGATGGACAGAGGACCTTAGCTTACCACTTAGAGTAGCAAGTAAGTATCCGAATACTGCTTCAAGATATTATGATTCTATAAGCAGACGTATAGAGATTATTAAACTAAACGGAAGCATAGAACTAGCTCCTTTACTTGGGCTTTCAGATGTAATAGTAGATATTGTTGAGACTGGTGGCACTTTAAAAGGTAATGATTTATCTGTTATAAAAGAAATAGAAAGCATAAGTGCTAGACTGATTTCTAATAAAAGTTCTTATCAGTTTAAAAAAGAAAAAATAGACAAAATAGTAGAAGCGATGAATAAGATTATTGGAGAATAAGTGAAAAAATGAGTAAATTTTTATCAGAAAATTTAATAAATATGAAGCCATATAAGCCCGGTGAACAGCCCCGCAGCAATGAACAATGGATAAAACTAAATACAAATGAAAGTCCTTTTCCACCTTCAGCTAATGTGGAAAAGTTAATAAGAAGCTATGATGCAGAAAAACTTAGGCTGTATCCTGATCCTAGTTGTGATAGCTTGATTACAAAACTTTCAGAAGAGTTTGACGTTGATAAATGCCAGGTAATGTTAGGTAATGGTTCGGATGAAATTTTAGCATTTTCATTTATGGGTTTATGTAATAATGGCGTAGCATTTTCAGATTTAAGCTATGGTTTTTATCCAGTGTTTTCAGATGTCTTTAATAAGAAAGCTAAAATAGTTGAGCTAAATCAATCATTTGAAATTGATATAAATGATTATGAAGGTTTAAAACAAACAATAGTAATAGCTAATCCTAATGCACCGACAGGACTTGAATTAAGTCAAAAAGATATAGTAAAATTGCTAGAAAATGATAAAGAAAGGCTTGTTATTATTGATGAAGCATACGTAGATTTTGGTGCAGAGTCATCAGTAAAACTTGTTAAAAAATATGACAATCTTTTGGTTATAGGTACTTTTTCTAAATCAAGAAATTTAGCAGGAGCGAGAATTGGCTATGCAATAGCTAATGAAGAAATAATTTCTGATTTGAATGCAATTAAATTTAGCTTTAACCCATATAATTTAAATAGATTAAGCATTGATATTGGGACAACAGCGATGAATGATAAAGAATATTTTGAAAGTTGTATAAAACAAATCAAGTTAAACAGAGAATATCTTACGAAAAAATTGAAAGACTTTGGGTTTGAAGTGCTGGAAAGTAAAGCTAATTTTATATTCGTAAAGAATTCAAATATTATAGGTAAAGAGTATTACAAAAGACTTAAGGAAAAAGGAATATTGGTAAGATATTTCGATTTACCAAGAACTAAAGAATATGTAAGAATAACGATAGGGAATATTAAAGAATGTGATGCATTACTAAAAATGACTAAGGAAGTATTATCAGAGGTATAGATTATGAGAAGTTCAGTAATTGAAAGAAAAACAAATGAAACTAATGTGTCAGTTTCATTAAACCTTGATGGGCAAGGGAAATATGATGTTAATACAGGTTGTGGCTTTTTAGATCATATGTTGGAACTGTTTTCAAGGCATGGAAGATTTGATTTAAAAATTAAGTGCATGGGCGATACTAATGTAGATTATCATCACAGCGTAGAGGATATAGGTATTGTTTTAGGAAAATGTTTCTTAGAAGCGTTAGAAGATAAAAAAGGTATTAAAAGATATGGCAATGCTTCGATTCCAATGGACGAAGCGCTTGTGATAACTACGCTTGATATATCAGGAAGAGCATATCTCGTATTTAATGCAGAAATGCCTACTGAAAAAGTAGGCGATTTTGATACAGAACTAGTAAAAGAGTTCTTCATAGCTTTTGCCAGAGAAAGTAAAGTTACGCTCCACATAAATGCAATATATGGAGAGAACACTCACCATATAATCGAAGGAATATTTAAAAGTTTTGGAAGAGCTATGAAGGAAGCAGTAAAGATAGACCAAGAGCTAAATGGTGAGATACCTTCTACGAAAGGAATAATATGATAGGAATAATTGATTATGGAGTAGGAAATCTTTTTAGTTTGAAATCATCTCTTGATTATTTAGGCCTTGAATCAATCGTAACAAATGAAGAAGTTGTATTAAAAAAAGCTGACAGAATAATACTACCTGGCGTAGGAGCATTTAAAGATGCATATGATAAACTTGATAAAACAGGACTAATACCTATGCTAGATGAAATGGTAAAAGAAGGGAAACCTCTTCTTGGAATTTGCCTTGGTATGCAACTTCTCTTTGATAAAAGTTATGAATATGGAGAGTATATTGGACTTGGTTACATAAGCGGAGATATTATTGCTATGAGAGATATAATAAACGATGAGTTAAAGGTACCGCATATAGGTTGGAATGAACTGCAAATAACTGATAAATCTAATCCTCTAATCAAATATACAAACGACGGTGACTTTGTGTATTTTGTTCATTCGTATATGGGTCACAATTGTGAAGAAATTTTGGTTGCTCATACTGAATATGGAGCAATGGTGCCTGCAGTAGTTTCTGTTGGTAATGTCTACGGTTGTCAGTTTCATCCAGAGAAAAGCGGTGAAGTTGGACTGAAAATATTAAAAGCTTTTTCAGAGATTTAGATAGAGGAGTCAAAAATGAAAATATTTCCTGCAATAGATTTAAAAGACGGTAAGGTAGTAAGACTTACACAAGGAGACTACAATAAAGTAGATGTGTTTGGACTGAATCCTTTAGAAATAGCATTAAAATTTCAAAATCAAGGTGCCAAGTACCTTCACGTAGTCGATTTAGATGGAGCTAAAGATGGCGAGCTTTCTAATTACTCTTCAGTTAAAGAGATAGTAGAAAATACTAATCTGTTTATTGAAGTAGGCGGAGGCATCAGAAATATTGATAGAATTGAAAAATACCTTAGCCTTGGAGTGGACAGAGTAATTCTTGGAACAGCTGCAGTAAGAAATTTTAATTTTTTAGAAAAAGCTGTCGAAAACTATGGAGACAAAATAGCACTAGGGGTGGATGCTAAAGATGGATATGTAGCCGTAGAAGGATGGCTTGAGAAAACTGAAATTGAGGGGATTGAATTTTGTAAAAGGGCAAAAGACATAGGATTAAAGACTGTTATATATACAGACATAGCAACAGATGGTGCTATGAAAGGTACTAACTTAGATGTATTTTCTGAGCTAACTACTATAACAGGTTTAGACATAGTAGCATCAGGCGGAGTTTCCTCAATAGATGAAATAGGTAAGCTTAAAGAATTGGGTGTAAGCGGAGTTATAATTGGTAAAGCTATTTACCTTGGTGCTATTGATCTAGGTGAAGCTATTAAGGAGGCGGAATGATTACAAAAAGAATAATACCGTGCCTTGACGTTAGAAACGGAAGAGTAGTAAAAGGAACTAATTTTAAAGGAGTAGCAGATGTAGAAGACCCTGTTAAACTTGCTAAGCTATATAATAAAGCAGGCGCTGATGAGCTGGTTTTTTATGATATAACTGCTAGTTTAGAAGATAGGCCTCTTTTTACAGGAATATTAAAAGAAGTAGCTAAAGAGATATTTATACCTCTTACAGTAGGAGGCAGTATAAATACTCTGAACGATTTTGACAGAGTACTTAAAGCAGGAGCAGATAAAGTTAGTGTAAATTCTGGAGCTATTAAAAATCCCAATTTAATAAATGAAGCAGCTGAGAAGTATGGTAATCAATGCGTGGTTCTATCGGTTGACGTTTCAAGGGTTAATGGAGAATATCATGTTTTCACTAAAGGTGGAAGAGAAGATACGGGTATTAATGCATTAGATTGGATAGTCGAGGGAGAAAAAAGAGGCGCAGGAGAACTTGTTTTAAATAGCATAGACACTGACGGTGTAAAAAATGGATTTGATAAAGAGATGCTAGGTGTTGTAGCAAAACTGATATCAATACCAATAATTGCATCAGGTGGGGCAGGTAAAATGGATGATTTTGTAGAACTTTTTAAAATAAAAGGAGTAGATGCAGGTCTTGCTGCCAGTATTTTCCACTACAAAGAAATAGGCGTTAAAGAATTAAAAATGTACTTAAAAGCGCAAGGAATAAATATAAGGGTTTAGGTGATAAAGTGGTAGATATAAATAAAATAAGATTTGATGATAAAGGTTTAATACCAGCTATTGTGCAGGACTATTATACTGACGAAGTATTAACATTAGCATACATGAATAAGGAAAGCCTTGGAATAAGTATCAAAGAAAAGAGAACGTGCTTCTTTTCTAGATCAAGACAAGAGCTTTGGAGAAAAGGTGAAACTTCTGGTAATACTCAAAAGATAGTTTCAATTACTGCAGACTGTGACCAAGATGCTCTTGTGGTTAAAGTAATAAAAAAAGGACCAGCTTGTCATCTTGGAAATGAATCATGTTTCTCGTTTCCTGTATATGAAGAAGAGAGAAACGATAACTTCAAGATAGAGCAACTATACAATCTTCTTGAGAAGAGAAAAGATGAAATGCCAGAAGGCAGTTACACTACATATCTATTTGAAAAGGGAAAAGATAAAATTCTTAAAAAGATAGGTGAAGAATGTACTGAAGTTATAATTGGTGCTATGAAAGATGATAAGAAAGAGACAGTTTATGAAATAGCAGATGTATGTTATCATATAATGGTACTTATGGTAAATGATGGCATAAGTGTTAAAGATGTTAAAGATGAATTAGCTTCAAGGCATATAATAGATCATAAAGTGAAGCAGGAAACTATGAAATAGGGTGGTGAAATGATTAAATCTTCAATGCACAATCATACCGATTTATGTGATGGAAATAATACTCCAGAAGAAATGGCGTTAGATGCTATTGGTTTAGGGTTTACTGATTTTGGATTTTCTGGCCACAGCATGAATATGAAGTATTTTGCTGAATGGGGACTAAGAGATGAAGAAATTTTTATAAATGAGATTAATCGCCTTAAAGAAAAATATAAAGGAAAAATCAATATATATTTAGGTATGGAAAATGATTATTTTGGACGCACTAAGAATTTAGACAGATTAGACTATGTGATAACGTCTGTACACGGTTTTATGAGCGCAGACGATACAATGTGCTACTCAATTGATAATGGTGCTGAAGAGTTAATTAGAGGCATAGATAAGGTTTACTCTGGAAAAGCTATGAATATGATAAAAGCATATTATGATAATCTTTGTAAAGCCGTAATGGTAGACAAATCTGATATCATAGGTCATTTGGATTTACCTGTTAAACATAATGAAGGTAACTTAATATTTAATGAAGATTCTAATGAGTATCTAAGTATAGCAAAAGAGGCTATTAAGGTACTTAGTCCGCTTAGCGTATTTGAAGTAAATACTGGTGGAATGTATAGAGGTTATAGAAATTTTCCTTATCCTAAGCAAGAACTTTTATATTACATATTAAAGGAAGGTGGGAAGGTAACGATTTCTGCAGATGCTCATAGTATAGAGAGCATCGACTATATGTTTGATGAAATGGAAAAACTCGTTAAAGATGTTGGGTTTAAAGATATATATATATACGAAAATGGAGAATTTAAAAAACACCACCTGTAAAAAGGTAGTGTTAATTGAGGCTGTGAAATAAAGTCTGTAAATAGGTTTTAATGACCTTCTATAATTACAGTTTGATTGAGAAATTGAATGGTATCAATTCTCGACTTGTACTAACAGTATAATATTTAAAGAAAAGCATGTCAATGTCAGCCGCCAA
>JAENWG010000062.1 GCA_016650175.1 Peptostreptococcaceae bacterium
ATATATTATGATAGAGTCTTTTGCAATATATTTTGAGGATTTCAAGTTTAAAAGTAAATTATATACTAAATACCCTCCCTCTAACAGAATACAGAAGACTTTCCGCTAAGATTATTTTCAATCGTAAATTATATCTCGACATTTTCTTTATAGGGGTATAGGTAGTAATGGAACAGAAAACGGCTATAAGGATGTTAAATTGTGGTAACAGATAATAATCCATTATATTTATTAGCTGTTACCATATTAAATTTATTCTATTTCAGTTTCTAAAGAAAGCAAAGATCTTAACATACCTTTTCTAATTTCTTCTGATACCTTAAATGAATATTTACCCATGATGTTAATATGTTGTGTTGATGATCTTTTGAATTTACGGTAACGGTTATAGATTAAAAAGAGGTGAATTAATATGAAACAGGATAATATAGATAGAATTATAAAAGAAACGTATACAGATTTTAATAGCGAATTGGATATTCATTCTGATATTAAGATTCCAGTGTGGAGAATGAAGCTATTTCAAACAATTAGATATAGCGAAAATCTTGAAAAAATGAAAATACCAACTTTTAAAGAAAAATTTCTTATAAACCTCTTTACTTCTATTTTTTTTAGATTATGCTTATATAAAGGGGTGATGTATTTGGTGATTATATCTATTTTTAACCAAAAAGGTGGTTGTGGAAAGTCAACAACAGCTATCAATTTAGCTGCCTACTTAGCTAAACACGGAAAGAAAACATTATTAATTGATATGGATTCACAAGCGAATAGTACTGTTGGTGTTGGAATTGATGACGAAAAATTAACATCTTCTATTTATGATTTACTTAATAATCAAGAATTTAAAAAGGAAAATATATTGAAAGTAATTAAAAAAACTGAATATCCTAAACTACATATCATTCCAAGCGATATAAACCTTGCTAATGCTGAAATAACATTAAGCAGCATTATGTCTAGGGAAACTGTCTTAAAGCGTATACTGGAATCAATAGATGGCCTATATCAATACGTAATAATCGATTGTCCTCCAAGTTTAGGTTTATTGAGTGTTAATTCATTAGTCGCAAGCAATTATTTAATAATACCAGTTGATCCAAGTTTCTTTTCTATGAAAGGAATAAAGAATTTAATTAGTTCTTTCAATGGTATAAAAATAAATTTGAATCCTGGTCTTGATATTTTAGGCGTATTAATAACTAAATTTAACGGTAGGAAAACTATATCAAAAGATATTAAAGAAACCCTAATAAATGCTTTTGGTGATAAGGTATTTAAAACCGTTATTCGCATAGATAGCAAGATTGAATATAGTCAAGATAATGGTAAACCAATTATTAATTTTTATGAAAAATGTCATGGATTTGAAGACTATACTGCATTCGGAAGTGAGGTTGTAAAATGGGTAACTCAAAAGATATGAAGTTTGGTATATTAGATAGCATTAATAAAAAATCTATTTCTAGTCATAGTGATATCATTAGTGACACAAATAGTGACATCACTAGTGATACAATTAGTGATGTTTTTACCATCATTAAAAAAAAGGACAAATATACTGATATACATTCAAGAAAGACCTATTATGTAGAGAAAGAATTATTAAAGAAAATAGATAAACTTTGTGTTAAAAATAATCTTGATAAAAGTTTCGTAGTTAATGAATCTTTAAGATTATTTTTCAATGAAATAGAGAAGGTGAAATAATTGAAGTTAAGAGCAGGAATATATTGCATAATAAATATAATAACGCTGCCGTATTGGCATCTATTATAGTAAAATTATTCCTGTAAATATTTATCACTCTTTTGGGGGTTGTTTATAATGAATTTATTTATTAGGATATTCAAGAAAATCTAAAATATATAGAGCGACTACAGTTGTTGTTTTAAAAGATTTAAATAAACAACAAAAGATTTAAAGGATTTACGTACCCTTCAAGAGGTTGATATGACTATGGTTGAGTATGTTAAAAGCGACTTAATCATACCGAAAGACGACTTAATCATACCGAAAACGGGATTTAAAAACGACTTAAGCATACCGAAAGACGACCTAATCATACCGAATGAGACTAAAAAATATTTGACGCACGTCTATTTACAAACAGTCGCATATGGTATATATTATTGTTAATAAGAGGTGAGTTTATGGAAAAGATGGAAAATATGAAAAGCGCATTGGTAGTTCAATCTAATAAATTAATTGAAGCAAGTTATCGATTAAGAATAGGTCAGCAAAAATTTTTAAGACTTATGGCCTCTAGGATAAAGAAGGATGATGCAGATTTAAAATCATATGAGTTTAAGGTTGCAGATATTATGGAATTATTTAATACTAAAAATAAATCTAACTACTCAGAAATACCAAGGCAAATTAAAGAACTTATGGGGAACGTATTAACATTTAAAGAGGGCAAAAGGACTACTTACGTTCCTTTCCTGGCTTTAGCAGAAAATAATGAAGGATCTGGAATATTAAGTGTTCAATTTCATCCAGTTTTAAAATCCATGTATATCTGTCTTAATAAAGAAAATCCTTTTACTATTTATGAATTATCAAATACTTTAAAATTAAGAAGTATTTATTCTCTTAGATTTTATGAGTTGTTAAAGCAATATCAAAAAATAGGTAGTAGAGTTATGAGAATAGAGGACATAAGAAAAATTTTCAACCTAACGGCTACCGAATACATAAGGTATAACGATTTTAAGCGAAAGATTATAATACAAGCACAGAAGGAATTGAAAGAGAAGACCGATATATATTTTGAATTTGAAGAAATGAAAACTGTGAGAAAAGTCACAAGTTTAAAATTTTATATAAAGACAAATAAATCAAATATAAAGGCTATAGACGAAATTTGTGTTACTAGTGAGAGTAAATTTACCATGGAAGAAGAAAAATGCTCTACAAGGCTTATAAATGAGATTAAAGCTATATTCAAAGAGAGTATATCAGGGGTAGAGGCTAAATATATATTAGATGCTGCTAAAGGGGATATAAATATTATCAAAGAAAAATATGATTTAGCTAAAAACGTGTCTAAAATTGATAATATAGTAGGATGGATACTTAAAGCTCTCAAAGAAGATTATCAAATTCCTAAAGGGAAAACTAAAGTTGGTGGGTTTAATGACTATGAACAGCGCGCATATAATTTTGATGATCTTGAAAAGAAACTTTTAGGGTGGGAGTGCGACTAGTTGGCAAATTAAAAGTTTGCCCTAACAAGCTAATTAAATTTAGGTGTTAGAACTATTATTGTGAAAGGTAGAATGACAGAGTAACGTCTTGAAATGCCTTCCTTGAGATTCCGACTGGCGTGAGGATGAGTAAATATCCAATGGTTAGAAGCTCGGTGAAGTCGGCTGAGAGTACACCGTAAGTAGAAGAAATAATATTCCTACACGAAAAGCGAACCAGAGGTGGTCGAGTGTATGATAGGCCGGAGGTCTAAAAATATCTATGGTTAGTATGTCCCAAAGGGACTGACGAAATTAGGAATGTACGGGTCTTGACCTAAGATACTTAGAAATGGGTATAACACATAAAGGTGTAGTAAGTGTGGATAAGTAAGATTTCCCAATATGAAAGTCCATATAGTGTTATAGGCACTATCGTGCTTACAGGCTCAGACTAATGACCTAAGGATATATTATATAGATAGCAATAATGGAACTGGGGAAGCTTGAAATATGGAGGTTTTGCTACCTGCGAAGTAGTGATAAGGAAAACGTAAGTATAACTTATCTTAAATCAAGTGAAAGTGGTGGCACTAAGCGATGACGATTATTGTAATGATAATTTAGCAATAGCCACTAGACAAATTGTTGTTTGACAATTAAATACTGAATAATTCA
The DNA here is from genome assembly GCA_016650175.1 of Peptostreptococcaceae bacterium. Taxonomy (GTDB): domain Bacteria; phylum Bacillota; class Clostridia; order Peptostreptococcales; family Anaerovoracaceae; genus JAAYHV01. The sequence continues at coordinate 3,870 of JAENWG010000062.1, forward strand.
AGGTTCGGGTAAGACTAAGAGATATGAAATTCCTCAATTGTGGGGGAGTAATAAACTTGAAGGAAAGCTTCAGACTAAAGAAAAGACAGATGCTACTCTCCTTCCTTCCTCCGGAATTACCAGTTATCTTCAGTGTCGGGTAAGGAGTATTCCTTATGGTCTACCCCTCCCCTAAGAACGGAACGTGCGACTTTCACCGCATTCCGCTCACGTATCTATAACACATAATATCCAATTTGTGCAGCTCGATTGGAGCAAATGGCTTTTTTTCGATTATATCTATTCTTCTTGGCACGTTGTTCAAAGTAGTCCCTATCTAAGAATGGATTTTTATTCAGTGCTATCTGACTGATTCTGACAATAGGCATATCGCTCATTAGAAAGAGTATATTTTCATTAGTTCTAAAGCACCATTTCCTACCTTTATGTTCTTTCCAGTATTTATCTTTAATCCAGTGCTTGTTTTTATTCGGATGTCTTCTCTTCGCCCATTTCCATAACATTTCCCATATTCTATGGTCCATGAGTGCAAATGTTTTTTTTGAACATACTGAGTGGTGATAGTTAGCCCAGCCTCTTGTAACTTCATTAATCCTATATATTAGTTGCTCCTGTAGAACAGTTCTGTTATTGTGGATTAACTCACTAATGGTTTGGGTCACTTTATTGATGGATTTACTCGATGGTTTTATAATTAGTTTTCCGTTAAACTTACGAAAATTCCAACCTAAGAAGTCGAATCCATCATTAATATGCGTTATAACCGTCTTTTCCACTGAGAGTTCTAGCCCTCTTTGTCCTAGAAATTCTATAATCATATCTTTGATGTCTTCAAGTACTTCTCTACTATTTGCGGTTACTACAAAGTCGTCTGCAAAGCGCACTACGTGCACTTTTTGACTATTATGTCTTACATTAATGAGCCCCTTTTTATTAGCCCAATATTTGGCTAGTATCATCGGTTCCATTCCATCCAGTGTCATATTCGCATATGTTGGTGAAATTATACCACCCTGTGGCGAACCTTCATTAGTAGGAAATAATTGCCTATCATATACATATCCACACTTCATGAATTCTTTCAGTATTCTTTTATCAGTTGGAATATTTTCCATCAACCATGTATGGCTGATTTTATCAAAGCAACTTTTTATGTCACCTTCTAATATCCACTGCGGAGAACGCTTCCAACTGAGTATTCTAAATCCATACTCTCGTGCTTCCACTGGACTTCTGTACCGACGAAAACCAAAAGATGTTCGATCGGCAGTCGTTTCTGCAACTGGTTCTAATGCCAACAGCTGTAGTGCCTGCATTGCCCGGTCTTTCATATTTGGTATACCGAGAGGTCGTTTTTCTTTCTTACCAAACTTCTCAATATATATTCTTTTAAGAGGGTTTGCATGGTACGAACTTACCTCAAGTTTTTGTATTGCTGTTGTCTTATCTCCATCGTTTTTCCATATCACACCATCAATTCCTGGTGTATTCTTACCTTTGTTTGTCACCACTCTTTTTATAGCTATTGATTTTGCGTAGAATGAGTGAGTCAATAAATACTCTAGTCTTTTAATCAATCTCCACTTGTTCTCCAATGTTGCCTTTACAATCCTGATTTGTAGTCTATTAACGTATTCTTCTGCTTGATTCCAGTCTATTTGATTCCATTTCATTTTTTTCATACGTCTACATTGTCCTCACTTTCGTGTCGTTGAACCTGATGCATTCATAGATTCCTTATCTTTCATGTAATCGATACGCACTGGAAGTCTGCCCTCTTTCAAGTGGGACAAATTTTGAATCCCTATCCTCAGCATTACACTAAGACTTTCGCTTTTTCCAGTATCCTCTACCTTCTGGGCATTGTACATCTCTTACGATTTGCCTACCTTTTTCAGGAGCACATAAGGTTTACCTTGTTCCGCAATTAGAATAATTATGATGTGTTTAGGTTCTGCCTATAAACCGGAGGTTCTCTGTCCTTCCCAACACAGTACCATAGTAATTACTGTGTCCCTGTCCTCGTACCATTTTGGTTAAGGTGTATCATTCACATTTCACCTTTTATCGCTGACGATTCTTACGGCAATTCACATTTGTTAACCATGCACATCTTTTCCTAGCAATAGAATAGTTGTGACTACTATTGTTTTCGCATTGTCCCGATTGCTTTACACCATTCATTACTTACTAGGCATTTATCGGTAGGAATACCACGGGATGGATGTGGTAGTACTCATGTACAATTCTAATTGCAACTTTCAAGTCGCACACTATGAAAGTATCCGACTTCCTACTGGCATTTGCGTTCCTTACTTCTTCAGTTTG
>JAENWG010000014.1 GCA_016650175.1 Peptostreptococcaceae bacterium
AACATTTTTAGAATTTATAACTTTAAGTCTCATAATAATGCCTCCTGATACTATATATTATAACATAGAACGTTATAGAACGCAAATAAAAAAAGTAAATTTTGACAAAAAAATAAGCACATGACTGGCTTTTAGTGATTTTTCGTTCATACAACTGTCAAAGACCCGTGGGACTTTTGTGAACATATGGTGAAATAATAGTTGACAATTGGCATAGATTTATGATAAAATGAATTTTTTTATTGCAAATTGATGGATTATATAGTATAATGTATTTATGGGGTATTATGAGGAGGTAAAGATGTTTGCAATAGGTGACAACATTTCATATCCAATGCATGGAGCAGGGACGATACAGAAAATAGAAAATAGAGAGATATTGGGCGAATTACGAGAGTATTATTGTTTATTATTGCCGTACAGCAAGATGAACGTGATGATACCTGTAGACAACTCTGACAAAATTGGAGTAAGACCGATTATTGACAAGATGGAGATTGACAAGGTTTTCGAAGTATTAAAGGAAGAATCTTCAACAATGTCTGATAATTGGAATAGACGTTACAGAGAAAACAATGAGAAGTTAAAAACAGGCGATATTTTCATTGTAGCAGGAGTAGTAAGAGATCTTGTTAGAAACGATAGAATAAAGAAGCTTTCTACAGGAGAAAAGAAACTACTTAATAACGCGAAACAGATATTAGAGAGTGAAGTCATCTTAGCGGGTGGACATTCGATGGAAGAAACTGAGAAACGTTTAGAAGAAGCAATTTAATAGATTAAAATATAACCATATTGGTGGTTGACCTTATATCACTAATGGGTTATATTGTTTATTAGCAACAAAATAAGGAAAGGAGGCGTATAAATGTTCAAAAAGATTCTAAGACTTATTTTTACACTTGTAGGATGTTTAATGGGATTAGTCGTTTATTATTTATTATCTAATTGGTTAGAAATTATAGTTGATGGCAAAGAAGTGTTTTCACAAACTGAAAGTATCGGAGCCGCAGCGGTTATTATATTTATATTCGGACTTATATTTTTCAGACTGACCCCGATAATAAGCAGACAAGGTGCAAAAACAGCAGGCAACATAGGAGAAGACCTAAGAGAAGTATCAGCTAATGATATAATTGCAGGAGTAATAGGATTTGTTACAGGAATAGTTATAGCACTTTTAATATCTATGATTTACAGAAATGTAATTGATGGAGCTTTGTATGTGCTAATAACTGTAGTATTATATGGAATATTTGGATACCTAGGTATAGTAGTAGCTACCAACAAAGGAAGAGAAATTATTGGTGGAGCGTTTAACGATGTGTCTAGCAGACATGTACAAAGCGAAGGTCTTAGCCATACAGGTAAAAATAGGCAGGGAGTATATCCAAAAATATTAGATACTAGTGTTATAATTGACGGACGAATAGTTGAAATATTAAAAACAGGATTTTTAGAAGGACCTATAGTAATTCCGGAATTTGTTCTTGTGGAGCTTAGGCATATAGCGGACTCTTCTGATTCTTTAAAAAGAACCAGAGGAAGAAGAGGCTTGGATATATTAAAGAAAATTCAAACCGAGTATGGTATAGAAATATATAATACTGATAAAGAAAAATCTATAAAAGAAATTCCTGAAGTTGATGTAAAGCTACTTAAATTAGCTCAAATATTAAACGGAAAAGTAGTTACTAACGATTTCAACCTAAATAAGGTAGCAGGTATTAATGAAGTTCCAGTTCTTAATATTAATGAACTTGCAAACACGTTAAAACCGATAGTTTTACCGGGCGAAAGCATGGTAGTAACTCTCGTAAAAGAAGGAAAAGATAGTAGCCAAGCGGTTGCATATCTTGACGATGGTACAATGATAGTAGTTGAAGACGGAAAAAGAAAGATTGGCAAAACAACAGGTATTATGGTCACTAGTGTTTTCCAGACTTCAGCAGGTAGAATGATATTTGGAAAGTTGAAACCGGATGAAAAATAGATTAAAGACTATTGCGGTTATAGTTGCAGGTGGAACAGGTGCTAGAATGGGTAGTAAGGTTCCGAAACAGTTTTTACCATATAAAGGTAAAACTGTAGTAGAGCATGCTATCATTCCGTTTTTAAAATCGGAAAAAGTTGATAGTGTAGTAGTTGTTATACCTGAGGAAAATAAAAAAGAATTTGATGAAATATTTGATAGGCTTAGTAGTTATTCTACTAAGCCTATCGGTGTAACTATCGGTGGTGAATCCAGACAAGAATCGGTAAAAAAAGGGCTTGAATATATAAGTAGAATGGACGAGAATACGGATGAATGGACCATACTTATTCACGATGGAGCAAGACCGAATATTACAATAGATGTAATAGGCGATAATGTTGAAGTTTCAAAAAAATATGGAGCAGCAGTAACGGTTGTAGAAGCCACTGATACAATGAGGATTATTTCCCCAAAAAGCTTGAAATCCGTGGGGAATTGTCCTATAATGCCTAGTAAGACATTGCCGAGAGAATTGCTGTATAATGTTCAAACACCACAGACATTTAAAAAGAAAATTATTGAAGATGCTTTGAAAAATGCTGATGAAAAAGGTATAGTCGGAACTGACGACAGTATGCTTGTTGATATGATAGGAGTTAATTCTGTTATGGTCAAAGGGAAACATGACAATATAAAAATAACGAGAAAAGAAGATTTGCCTGGCGAGACAGTGGTCGGTAACGGATTTGATGTACATAAATTAGTTGAAGACAGAAAGCTTATATTGTGTGGTGTAGAAATACCATATGACATGGGACTTTTAGGCCATTCCGATGCTGATGTAGCGCTGCACGCACTGATGGATGCAATACTCGGGGCTATGGGTATGGGTGATATAGGGAGACATTTCCCTGATAGCGATGATAAGTATAAAGATGCTGACAGTATGAAGTTACTTATGTCAGTCAAAGAAATGGCCAAATACCAGAGATTGGTTAATGTGGATATAACTATAGTTGCAGAAAAACCTAAGCTTGCGAAATATATAGATGATATGGAAACAAATATTGCCGAAGCTTTGGAGATTCCTAAGACTTCTGTAAATGTAAAAGCTACAACTACAGAAGGTTTAGGCTTTATTGGAAATAAAGAGGGGATAGCCGCACTGGCTACGTGCACTATTATTAAATAAATATATTGAGGAGAAAAGCCTAATGAGATTATCAAAGATGCATTTAAAAACTTTAAGAGAGGTACCAAACGAAGCGGAAATTGCTAGTCACGTTCTACTTGTTAGATCTGGAATGATTAGAAAACTTGTTTCTGGAGTTTATGGGTTTATGCCACTTGGATGGAAAGCGGTAAGAAATGTTGAAAACATTATAAGAGAAGAAATGGATTATGCTGGCGGCCAAGAAATTCACATGTCTGCAGTTCAGCCTGCTGAATTATGGCAAGAATCTGGCAGATGGTATGCATACGGACCTGAGCTTTGGAGGCTCAAAGATAGAAACGGCAGAGATTTTTGTCTTGGACCAACTCATGAAGAAATTTTTACAGATATAGTGAGAACCGATGTATCATCATATCGTCAATTGCCTATGAATTTGTATCAAATACAAACGAAATACAGAGATGAAGCTAGACCTAGATTTGGACTTATGAGAAGTAGAGAGTTTATTATGAAAGATGCTTACTCATTTGATGCTGATTATGAAGGTTTAGATAAAAGCTATAATGAAATGTACGATACGTATGAGAAAATATTTACAAGATGCGGTCTTAAGTTTAGAACTGTTGAAGCAGATTCAGGAGCAATAGGAGGAAGTAATTCTCACGAATTTACAGCGATATCAGAAGTTGGAGAAAGTGAAGTTGCTTACTGTGAACACTGTAATATGGCAGCTACTGTAGAAAGAGCTGAATGTATTGATGCAGAGCCAGAAAATGATGAAATGCTAATTCTTGAAAAAGTATCTACTCCAGGAACAAAGACTATAGAAGCAGTAGCCGATTATCTTAAAATAGATAAAACCAGAACAATAAAAGCACTTTTGTTTGTCACCTATGATAATGAAGGTGACGTAGATAGCTATGTAGCCGCATTTGTCAGAGGTGATAGAACTCTAAACATGGTAAAGCTAATAAATGCACTTGATGTGCCTGAGCATGTAATAGAGTTTGCAGACGAAGAAGAAATGGGCTATGAAACAGGTTGTGTAGGAGGATTTACTGGACCTATGGGACTTACAAACTGCAAAGTAGTAGTTGACAGCGAGCTTGTTAATCTTAAAAATCTATGCGCGGGAGCTAATGAAAAAGACCATCATATGATTAACGTAAATTACGGAAGAGATTATGAAGGAGATATTGTAACTGATATTAAAACACTCAAAGAAGGAGATCCTTGTCCTGAGTGCGGAAAACCAGTTAAACATGCTAGAGGTATAGAAGTAGGACAAGTATTCAAACTTGGAACTAAGTACTCCGAATCAATGGGAGCTATGTATAAAGATGAAAATCAAAAGGATCATCCTATTGTAATGGGCTGCTACGGAATAGGTGTTACAAGAACATTAGCTGCAGTAGTAGAACAACATCATGATGATAACGGTATTATATGGCCAATGTCAATAGCGCCTTATCATGTAATCATTACGCTTGTAAAGCCTAATGATGAAGTTCAAGCTGAAGTGGCAGAAAAGATTTATAGCGAACTTAATAAAGCGGGCGTTGAAGTTATTCTGGATGATAGAAAAGAAAGACCAGGAGTTAAATTCAAGGATGCTGATTTATTAGGTATTCCTGTTCGAATAACAGTAGGGAAACTAGCAGGAGAAGGTGTAGTCGAATATAAACTAAGAAGAGACGACGACAAACAGGAAGTATCTGTTGATGAAGCTGTAAGCAAAGCAATAAAAATAGTAAGCGATGAAAAATAAAAAAGAAAAAAACATATACATAGATTTGTTTATTACATTTTTCAAACTGGGATTATTCACTTTAGGTGGAGGCATGGCTATGATTCCAATATTGGAAGATATAGTTGTTAAGAAAAAAAACTGGCTTACCCAGGACGAAGCAACTGATTGCATAGCAATCAGCCAAAGTCTTCCCGGTGTCATTGCAATTAATATGGCGACATATGTTGGGCGTTTTAAAAAAGGTCTTTTAGGTTCATTGGTAGCTACTATCGGTGTAATCCTACCATCATTTATAGTTATTATGCTTGTTTCAACAATACTTAGTGATATTAGAGATAATAGCTATGTAAATGGTGCATTTGTAGGCTTAAAGGCTGCAGCAGTAGGGATGATTGTTTGGGCTGTTGTAAAAATAGGAAAAGGCGTTTTTAATGATATAATGTCTGGGATTATTGGAATAGCATCTTTTATTGCGATTTGGGTATTTAATGTAAGTGTCATATATGTAGTTTTAATTACATGTCTGATAGGAATAGCATATATAAAAAACTCAGAAAGAGGTAAAGTAAAATGATAATTTACCTTCAACTGTTTTTAATATTTTTCAGAATAGGAATATTCGGTTTTGGTGGCGGAATGGCAATGTTACCTTTGATGTATCAGGGTATTAGTTTTTTTGGCTTAATGACAAAGGAAGAGTTTGCAGATTTAGTTGCAATTTCCCAAGTGACACCAGGACCTATAGCTGTTAATGCGGCAACTTTTGCAGGCTTCAGCGTATCTGGAATAGCCGGAGCGTTTTTTGCAACGCTGGGAGTAGCAATACCTGCGTTTATCTTAGTAAATATTGTGTTTGAATTTGTCAAAAGATTTAGAGAAAGCATCTTAGTTAAAGGAATTTTCAAAGGCGTTAGACCAGCTACAGTAGCTATGATAGCAGTTGCTGCAGTTATCATGGGAGAATCTACATTTGTTCAAACGAACACAATGCAGTGGATACCTATAGCAATGTGCGCTATTTCGGTGTTCATGGTAGGTAAGTTAAAACTCAGCCCAATTTTAGTATTTGCTATAATGGGAGGAATAGGAGTTGTGGTATGTGGGTAGGGGGCGTCAGAGTAGTAATACTCGATAAAGAAAACAGAATACTTTTAGTTAAGCAACACCACGAGGAGCGAGATATTTGGCTTGTACCAGGAGGTGGTATCGAAGATGGAGAAACTTCTGCAGATGCAGGTAAAAGGGAAGTCTTTGAAGAAACTGGTCTTGAGATAAATATAAAAGATATGATATGGCATGTAGAAGAAGTTAATGATGAAAGAGGTCAGAGATTTGTAGATTATATGCTTGGAGAAATAGTTTCAGGGATACCTGAGCTTGGTAAAGATCCTGAGTTTGATTGCAACAATCAAATTTTAAGGGAAATCAAGTATTTTACCAAGGATGAACTTAGTCATTGTCCGGACTTATATCCGGAAGAATTGAGAAATGAACTGTGGGAAGTTCTTGAGAAGAAAAATTGTAACCCATACAAAATAAGAAATTAATTAAAGGAGAAATAACGATGAAAGAATTTATAATAGAAATGGAAAACGGCAATGTAATGGAAGGTGAACTATATGAAGATATAGCACCAGAAACAGTTGATAATTTTGTATCACTAATAGAGAAAAACTTTTATGATGGATTAATATTTCACAGAGTAATTCCTGGTTTTATGATTCAAGGTGGTTGTCCTAAGAAAAACGGTACAGGTGGACCTGGATATTCAATTAAAGGTGAATTCAGTTCAAACGGATTTAAAAATGATTTAATACACACACCAGGAGTTTTATCAATGGCTAGATCTCAGGCACCTGATTCAGCAGGATCTCAGTTCTTTATAATGGTAGAAAATGCACCTCATCTAGACGGGAACTATGCAGGCTTTGGTAAAATTGTTAAAGGTATGGATGTTGCAAATGAAATTGTTAATGTTAAAAAAGATAGACAAGACATGCCTGTTACAGAACAGAAAATTAAAACTATAAGAATGAAATAAAGGGGAATGAGATGGCGTTTTTTAGAGATATTAGAGGAGACCTTAAGGCTGCCATGGATAGAGACCCGGCTGCAAGAAACACTTTAGAAGTTCTGCTCTGTTACCCTGGAGTATGGGCACTTATATTTCACAAATTAACCCATTTTCTATATAGTCATAAAATAAAGTTCATTGCGAGGTTAATATCGCAACTAGCGAGATTTTTAACTGGTATTGAAATTCATCCGGGAGCGACAGTTGGGAAGAGGTGTTTTATCGACCATGGAATGGCTGTTGTAATTGGAGAAACTACTGAAATAGGTGATGATGTAACGATTTATCAAGGAGTAACGTTAGGCGGTACAGGAAAGCATTGCGGCAAACGTCACCCAACAATCGGAAATCATGTGGTAATTAGTACAGGTGCTAAAGTGCTTGGTCCTTTTAAAGTCGGAAACGAAGTTAAAATAGGGGCTGGTTCTGTAGTATTAAAGCCTATACCAGATGGCTGTACAGTAGTAGGTATACCTGGTAGAATTGTTAGACAAAAAAACAAAAATGCAGATGAGCTGGATCAAGTGAATTTACCTGATCCGATTGTGACAGAATTAAAAGAAATGAGAAAAGCTATTAAAAAACTTGAAAAAGAGGTAGGAGCTTTAAAGGAAGAAAATAGACATCTTAAGGAGAATGATGATGAAAATATATAATACTATGACGAGAAAAAAAGAAGAATTCGTTCCGATGGACAAAAATGAGGTAAAGATTTATGTTTGCGGTCCGACGGTATACAATTATTTTCACTTAGGCAATGCAAGACCTTTTGTTGTTTTCGACACACTCAGAAAATATTTAATATATAGAGGATATGGAGTTAATTTTGTACAGAACTTTACAGATGTGGATGATAAGATAATTAATAAAGCGAAGGAAGAGGGCTGTGATCCCGCTGAAGTATCAGAGAGATTCATCAAGGAATATTTTAACGATGCTAAGGCATTAAATATTACATTAGCTGATGCCCATCCTAAAGTATCAGAGAACATTAAAGAAATAATTGAGTTTGTAAGTACATTAATTGAAAAAGGATATGCTTACGAAGTGGATGGAGACGTCTATTATTCAACTAAAAAGTTTGAAGGTTACGGAAAACTAAGTCGTCAAAACATAGACGAGCTAAAGTTAGGCTCTAGAATAGCTTTAGGTGAAGTAAAAAGAGATCCTATGGATTTTGCAGTATGGAAAAAGAGAAAAACAGAAGATGAAATCGCCTGGGAATCACCATGGGGCATGGGTAGACCAGGATGGCATATAGAATGTTCTACTATGTCAAAGAAGCATTTAGGTGAAACGCTTGACTTACACTGTGGCGGTCAGGACTTACAATTCCCTCATCATGAAAATGAAATAGCACAATCAGAAGCATGTAACGGTAAAACTTATGCAAATTATTGGATGCATAATGGATATATTACAGTGGATGGCGAGAAGATGTCAAAATCACTCGGAAACTTTTTTACTGTAAGGGATATCAGAAAACTATATGATGGAGAGATAATTAGATTTTTCTTACTCTCAGGTCATTATAGAAGTCCGATTAATTTCAATGATAAACTTATGGAATCTGCAAAAGCAGGCCTTACTAGACTTAGAACAGCTAAAGAAAATCTTCTTTATCTAATTGATAATCAAGAAGGTAATATGACAGATATAGAGAAGAGTGAACTAGAAGGTTTTAATGGTTTTAAGGATAAGTTTGTTAAAGCAATGGATGATGATTTAAATACTGCTGACGGAATCAGTTCTATATTTGAAATGGTCACAGCTATTAATACAGCCGTAAAAGACGGTTGCAGTAAAGAATTTGCACTGAAAACTTTAGAACTCTTAACTGAACTATGTGATGTTTTGGGAATACTCCAAGCAGAAGAGAAAAAAGATGAAGTGGATGATGAAATAAAAGTTCTAATTGAAGAAAGACAAAGTGCTCGTACCAACAAAGACTTTAAAAGAGCTGATGAAATCAGGGATATTTTGAAAGAAAAAGGTATTACTTTGAAGGACACTCCACAAGGTGTTCAAATTGTAAGGATATGAGATAAGTGAATACATCGATAAATACGACGGCATTGGCATACATTGGTGATGCCGTCTACGAATTAGAAATTAGAAGAAGAATGATTAACACTGGAAGACCGAATGTAGATGTGCTTCATAAAGAAGCAGTAAACTACGTTTCTTCTAATGGGCAAGCTAAAGCGATTAAGCAAATGCTCAAAGGGTTTTTAACAGAAGAAGAAATTAGACTTGTTAAAAGAGCAAGAAATCATAAAATAACATCTAAACCTAAAAATGCAGAAATTATCAACTATAAGTTGGCAACAGGCTTTGAAGCACTTATTGGTAGTCTTTATCTGTCAGAGGATACTGAGAGATTAAACGAATGTGTAAACAAAGCTATAGAAATCATCGGAGGGCAAAATGAGTAAAGCAGATAAGCTTTTTGTTAACATGTGTGAAGATATAATTGAAAATGGGTTTAGTACAGAAGGACAAAAAGTAAGACCCAAATGGAGTGACGGAGTACCTGCTCATACGGTTAAAAACTTTGGGGTAGTAAATAGGTATGACTTGCAAGAGGAATTTCCTGCGCTTACGTTAAGACCTACAGCTATTAAACTGGCGTTTGATGAACTTTTATGGATATGGCAGAAAAAATCAAACAATGTAAATGAATTAAAAAGCCATATTTGGAATGAATGGGCTGATGAAGATGGAACGATAGGCAAAGCTTATGGATATCAACTTGGATTAAAATATAAATTTCAGCAAGGCGAAATGGACCAAGTGGATAATGTGATATATCAACTAAAAAATCATCCATACTCCAGAAGGATTATGACTAATATATATAATTTTCAAGATTTAAGCGAGATGAATTTAGAACCATGTGCCTATAGCATGACGTTTAATGTTAAAGGTGATGTGTTAAATGGAATACTAAATCAAAGATCACAAGACATATTAACGGCGAATAACTGGAATGTAGTTCAATACAGTCTTTTGATTATGATGATGGCTCAAGTATCCGGACTTAAAGCAGGAGAACTTGTACATGTAATAGCAGATGCTCACATTTATGATAGACATATAGACATAGTAAAAGATCTTATAAAAAGAGAGCAGTTTGATGCACCGACAGTTAAGCTAAATCCGAATATTACTAATTTCTATGATTTTACTGTAGAAGATTTGATAATAGAAAACTATAAAAAGAATCCTCAGGTTAAATGTATTCCTGTGGCAATATAAAGGGGTGTGAAGTGAATTTAATTGTAGCTGTTGATCAAAACTGGGGAATAGGTAAAGACGGAGATTTGCTTAAGCGAATAAGCGGAGATATGAAATACTTTAAAAATACAACAATGGGTAACGTAATTATCATGGGAAGAAAGACATTTGAAAGTCTTCCTGGTAAAAAAGCACTCCCTGGGAGAACCAATATAGTCTTAACAAGAACAGAAAACTATGTTGCCGAAGGATGCACCGTTTTAGGGTCTAAAGAAGAACTTTTTTTGGAGATTCAAAAGCATGATAAGGAAAAGTTGTTTTTGATAGGCGGAGCGAAGATGTATGAGGAGTATATTAATTACTGCGACACTCTTTATATTACTAAAATATATGAAACCTATGAAGCTGACAAATACATGGTTAATATAGATGAAACTGGCGGATATTTGGTGACTTGGAAAAGTGAAGTTATCGAAGAGGACGGATTAAAATATCAATTTTTCAAATATGAAAGGAAATAACATGTCCAAAAGAGATAATCCTAACTTCAGTAAGGATAAAAAAAAGAAGCGACCTGAAAACCGAAGTGATAACAGACAAGGTAGAAGTGATACCCGAAGTGATAGCAGAAGCGACAGCAGAACTGAAACCAGAAGCGACAGCAAAGGTGGAAGCAGAAGCGAAGGCAGAAGTGAAACTAGAGGTGAGTACAAAGGTGGAAGCAGAAGCGATAACAGAGGTGGAAGCAGAAATGATAACAGAAGTGACAGCAGAGGTGGAAATAGAACTGATAACAGAAGCGAAGGCAGAAGTGATTACAGAGGTGGAAACAGAAGCGAAGGCAGAAGTGATTACAGAGGTGATAACAAACAAGGCATGAATGATTATCAACAATCAAGTCAAAATGAAGATAGAGATCCACTTGATAATATGATAATGGGCAGAAATCCAGTAATTGAAGCGCTTAAAGGACATACCGAATTTGAAAGAATTTTAATTGCTAATGGTGCGGAAGGTTCAATTACAAAAATACTCGGAATTGCTAAGGAAAAAGGTATAGTTTGTCATTATGTTGATAGAGTAGTCCTAGATAGAATGGCAATGGGAGCCACTCACCAAGGCGTAGTAGCGATAATTACAGAGTATAAGTATGCAGAGATAGAAGACGTATTAAAAATAGCAGCAATCAAAGAAGAGGAGCCTTTTATTATTATATTAGATGATCTTCAAGACCCTCATAATCTAGGAGCTATTATGAGAACTGCAGAATGTGCAGGAGCTCATGGAATAATAGTACCTAAGAGACGTTCAGCGGGTCTTACTGCAACCGTAGCTAAAGCATCTGCAGGAGCTATAGAATACATGCCATGCGTTAGAGTAACAAACATAGCACAAACTATAGAAAAACTTAAGGAACAAGGTTTTTGGATTGCAGGATGTGATGTTGAAGGTCCAAGATACTATAACCAAGAATATGGTGGAAAGCTTTGTTTAGTTATAGGAAATGAAGGCAAGGGTATCAGTACTCTAGTTAAGAAAAAATGTGATTACATAGTTTCTATACCTATGCGTGGGCATATTGAATCATTAAATGCATCAAACGCAGCAGCGGTAGTTATGTATGAAGTAAGAAGACAAAGAGACGTAAGGAAATAAATATGGTTGATACCAAAAAACCAGATGAAGAATTGGTAGCGTTAGCTAAAAATGGAGATTCTTCAGCTGAGGAATATTTAATCAACAAATATAAAGGAATGGCAAGGCATAAATCAAACACGTATTTTATTGCCGGAGCCGATAAGGAAGATGTAGTTCAAGAAGGAATGATAGGCATATTCAAAGCCATAAGAGATTATGATGAAAATGCCGGTACTTCTTTTTCTACTTTTGCTGAGCTTTGTATAAGAAGACAGATTATTAACGCTATAAAAAGTGCTGATAGAAAAAAGAATAAAGCACTTAACGAATCATTATCAATATATGCAGATTCAAATAATGAAAGTATAGAATATGATAATATTCCGCTTACTAATGACTTAGATACCGAATCGAAAATAGTATATAACGAGTTTTTTGAGTTTATGAATAAGAAAAACAGTATGTTTAGTGATTTTGAGAGAGACGTTTGGATAGAAAAATTTTCAGGTAATACATATACTGAAATAGCAGAGAAACTAAATAAATCTCCGAAAACAATAGATAATGCGCTTCAAAGAATTAAAAAGAAAATGAATAAAATATTAATGAATGATTAAGAGAAGGTGAAAGCCTTCTTTTTTATTTATACTTTCTGCTACAAATAAAGGCAGTAATAGGAATAATTAAAACAGAGGCAATGCCTGCAATGCTTATGGTTATTACTTCTTGAGTAAACTCTTTTGAGTTTATTATCCGAACAAAATCATAGTATTTAACTAGATATAAAAAGAGTGAGAGATATTCAGCTATGAATATAAAGAATAGAGTGTTTATAGTGGAACCGATTATACCTTTACCGATAGAAATACCAGAATTAAATACTTCTATTTTAGTTAAATTCGGATTGTGTTCTTTAACTTCATATAGAGCGGAAGAAACTGATAAAGACGTGTCAATGGCGCTACCGATTAATACGATTAGAATAACAGCTATTTGAAGGAACATCATGTTAACTTCGATTTCATCTGAATAACCGTTAGAAACCCTTATTTCATATTGGCCTATAGGAAAACCTTGAATGTTTGAATAATAACATATAAAAAATGTAAAAGACATTGATATGACTAATACAACTAGAACCGAATAAAAAGCGGATGTAGTTTTTATATTGATTTCATTTTGGTAAAAAAGCGTTATGAGTGAAATTATTACACAACCTATTATCGTGGCTAAAATAGAATTCATACCAAAATATATGGCAAAGAGAATACTGAAGAACACTCCGAAATTAATAAGTGTGGTTACTATTGACTGCGCCGTTTTATTACTTCCAAATAAGAAGATTAGTAGTATAAATACTAAAGATAATATAAGTATCATGCTCTTTTTAACCCCCTAGTAAATTTAGTTACAATGAATATAGCTAAAGGTATAGTTAAGATTATACCTATACTTCCAGTTAAAAATCTTACTATCTCAAAGAACATATTATTCTTGACTATAGTGGAAATTCTAAAATCATTGTTAATAGCAAGTACAAACACAGGTAAAAATGAAGCGATATTAGTTAGAAGCACTACGTTTATCATTGTACCACTAATATCGTTAGATACTTTTTTACACGAGTCGACTAAAGCTCTTTTAGAAATGTTGGGGTTTTTATCTATTAATTCAGTAGCCGTTGTCGTGATAGTAACAGAGATGTCCATAATAACTCCTAGCCCACCGATTAGTATTTCTGATATTAAAACTAGATTTGCTTCACCAGTAGAGTGAGGTTGCGGCATAAATTCCATAAAATCATAAGAGACTTCAGGTCCATAATAGATAACTAAGGTTGAAATTATACCAATTATTAAAACAGACGAAAGTGTCGAAAAAATTGAAAGTAGTGTGTTACGATTACGTCCGTTTATTAGAAGAAGAATAAGACACGCAAAAAATATAGTCATAAATATAGAGAGTAATAGTATATTACTACCTTTATCAAATAGAGACATTGAAAATATAAATATTAGTACATTCACGCATAGGCCTAACACTGTGTAAAATCCTTGTTTTTGTCCTACAATAAGAAGTAAATTAAATAAAATAAGAAGAACCAGTACTATTATATAGTCCCTCTTCATTCCTATAATAGACCAAGCTTCCTTAACTTCAGAGTAACTTACAAACAGAAAATTACCTTCATGATATTTTTCGTCGTATACTAAAGAAGACTCATATTCGTGAGTCAATTCAATCGTTTCACCTTCATTATCACCGTTTAGCAGTTCTCCGGTTATTCTTGAACCGTCGATATCAATAATCTTGACGATAGAATCATCATATGAAGATGCATTGTTATATATAAGAAAATATATAACCGATGTGCACAAGAATAATGCTATTAACTTTATTATTAATCTCTTGTTTTTATCCATAACAAATTTATTATATTATTTAAACGTGAATAAGTAAAGTCAAAACATAACTTGATTAATAAAATCAATACTTGTATAATCAATGCGTAAACGAAATAGCTTAATTAGGAAGGGATACAAATGGAAGAAAACATTCATTGTAGATATGTAGAACTACTAAAAAAAGAGTTAATACCAGCGCTTGGTTGTACTGAGCCTATAGCGCTAGCTTATGCAGCAGCCAAAGCTACTGAAGTTTTAGGAAAAGAACCTGAGCATATAGTTATTACGGTTAGTGGTAACGTAATAAAAAATGTTAAAGGTGTGGTAGTTCCCAATTCGGGAGGGCAAAAGGGCATTGCGGCAGCAGCAACATTAGGTGCAATAGCAGGAGATGCAAAAGCGGAATTAAGAGTTCTTGAAGGCATAACGAATGAAGACATTAAAAGAAGTAAGAAGCTGGTTTCTGAAGGCTTTTGCAAATGTAAACTTAAAGAAAATGTGGATAATCTTTTCATAACTGCACGTGCTGAAGAAGGTAATAACTATTCAGAAGTAACTATCATAAACAGACATACTTTAATAGTTGAAATAGTAAAAAACGGCGAAATACTATTTAGCCAAGAGTTAGACATAAATGCAAAAGAAGAAGAAAGTACAGTATCACTTAAATCCATATATGATTTCATAAACGAAGTGGATGTTGAGGAGATAAGAGAGCCTATAGAAAATCAAATTAAATGTAATACTGCAATAGCAAAAGAGGGACTTAATAATCCTTATGGATCACAGGTTGGAAGAACTATTCTTGAAGTATATGGAAATGGCATTGAGGCAAGAGCGAAAGCCATGGCAGCAGCAGGTTCTGATGCTAGAATGAGTGGTTGTAGTATGCCTGTGGTTATAAATTCAGGTAGCGGTAATCAAGGAATGACTTTATCGCTTCCAATTATAGAATATGCTAAAGAAATTAATGTAAGTGAAGATAAGCTTATTCGAGCATTGGCTCTAGGGAATTTAGCTTCGTTTCACCAGAAAAAATATATAGGAAGGTTGTCAGCATTTTGTGGAGTTGTGAGTGCTGCGGCAGGAGCAGGCGCAGGAATTGCATATCTTTATGATTTAAATCTAAAGAGTATTTCCAATATAATTGCAGATACGGTGGCAGATGTAGGAGGAATAGTATGTGATGGCGCAAAAGCTTCATGCGCAGCAAAGATAGCAAGTGCAGTAGACGCAGCTATACTTTCAGTTAATATGGAAAAGAGAAACAGATCATTTTGTGCTGGAGATGGAATAATAGGAAATGACATTGAGAAAACCATCAGAAATGTTGGTCAAATAGGTAGAATAGGAATGAAAAGCACAGATGTGGAAATACTTAACATTATGATTGAAAACAATTAGTGAGGAAAGACATGAAAGAAAAAGGATTTGCAGTTTACAAAAGTAAATATGGAAATATTAAAATAGAATATGATGATGATAAAATAACATGCTTAAAGAAAATATACAATAATGAAGCCGGAAAGAAGACTACTCTTACGGATCAAGTTAATAATGAATTATTAGAATATTTGGGTGGAAAACGTAAATCTTTTGATTTCGAATATAAGCTTATAGGCACGGAGTTTCAGATAAAAGTATGGGAAGCATTATGTGATATACCATACGGAGAAACAAGAAGTTATAAAGAAATAGCGGAAGCAGTGGATAGTCCTAAAGCATATAGAGCAGTTGGTATGGCTAATAATAAGAATCCGATTACGTTTGCAGTGCCTTGCCATAGAGTAATTGGCTCAAATGGTGAACTTGTAGGTTATGCAGGTGGTATAGAAATGAAAAAATCATTGCTAGATATGGAAAAGAAAAATAAGTAGACAAAAGGGGAAACGTTTTATGGATAAAAAAGACTTATGCTGCGTAGACTGCAGAACAAAGGCTTGTGAATTTCCCGAAGTGGATAATCCCGAGTACTGTGTTTCAGATAGAATCAGTGAAAAAAAGAAGCAAGAAGTTAAAAAGATGTACATAGATGATGAATTTAATTCTAAAGTATTTAAAATATCATCTCAGTTAGAAGGAAATTACTATTGCCAAAAAACTAGAGTAGAAGAAACTGTAATGTTTTTAGATAGAATGGGAGCAAAAAACATAGGAGTAATATCTTGTGTAGGCACATTAGGAGAAGCGGGAATATTTTCTAATATATTAAGAGAAAAAGGTTTTAAAGTTATAGGTGCTTCATGCAAAATAGGAAGCTTTGATAAAACTGAGGTCGGAATTTCTGAAGAGGATAAAATATGTCCTAATAAATATGAACCTTATTGTAATCCGATTATGCAAGCCCTATATATGAATGAACAAGATGTGGATTTTGTTGTTGTCATGGGTCTTTGCGTAGGACACGATACACTTTTATTTAAGTATTGCAAAAAGCCACTAACCGTTCTATTTACTAAAGATAGAGTGACAGGACATAATCCTGTAGCTGTCTTATATAACGCTAAATCGTATTATGGGAAGAAGTTAAAAAATGTAGATACGGTAAATAATATTTAATATTCTCATTTAATGACGCTTGAAACAAACCTTTCTATTAGAAACAGTATGCTTGGATTCTTATTCGAAAGTTGAATTTCCGAGGGTCCTTATTTTAGCAACAGAAACTTACATGAAGAGGTAACGCAATTGAAATTGACGATAGCAATATTAATAGCATATACAATTGATTTAATTATAGGAGATCCTGGATGGATGCCTCACCCTGTAGTATATATAGGAAAACTAATAGCCGCGTTAGAAAAAGGAATAAGGAAAGTAATTAAAGCAGACAAAGTCGGAGGACTTGTCCTAGTAATATTAGTACTTTTAATTACGGGAACAGTTACTTATAGTATAATCTATTTAGCATATAAGGTTTCGGTATATTTGGGACTTCTTGTAGAAACATTTTGGATGTATCAGATATTTGCAACTAAATCACTTAAAAAAGAAAGCATGAAAGTATATAATGCTTTAGATGATGATTTGGACGAGGGAAGATTGGCAGTTTCCTATATAGTAGGAAGAGATACCAATGCACTTGACGAAAAAGGAGTAATTAAGGCTACCGTTGAAACTGTAGCTGAAAATACAACAGACGGAGTAATTGCACCAATTATTTGTTGCGCAATTGGCGGAGCAGGATTAGGTATGATATATAAAGCAATAAACACTATGGATAGTATGGTGGGATATAAAAATGAAAAATACATTAACTTCGGCACTGTAGCTGCGAAGCTTGATGATGTGGTAAATTATTTACCCGCAAGAATAGCAGCAGGTATTATGATAGTGGCAGCCGGCCTCGGAAATATGAATATGAAAAATGCCTTTAAGATATTTAAAAGAGATAGATATAATCATAAAAGTCCAAATTCGGCACAAATGGAATCCGTATGCGCAGGAGCATTAGGCATTCAACTTGCGGGCAATGCTAATTATTTTGGTAAGCTATATGAAAAACCTAATATAGGTGATAAAATCAGAGAAATTGAAAAAGATGATATAAAAAGATCCATTAAACTTATGTATATATCATCAGGTATAGCTTTGGCAATTTGCATAGCTATAAGAGTAACTATATTTATTTAAGAAGGGGAGACTATGAAACACGGCGGAGATTATGTAGGATATTATGACAAGTATGGCAAAATGCCAATTGACTATTCGGAGAATACGAGTCCTTTTGGGCTTCCAATTGGCGTTAAATCGGCAATTTGCGATTCTTTAGACATTGCGAATAGATATCCAGATCCTTATTGTAGAGAGCTTAGAAATAAACTGGCAACATATCATAATGTACCGGCAAATAGCATCATATGCGGAAATGGTGCAGCCGATATAATTTATAGATTAGCACTTGCGTTGAAGCCTAAAAAAGCACTTGTTACGGCTCCGACATTTTCAGAATATAAATCCTCGCTTAATTTAATAGGGTGTGAGATTATTAATCACGCATTGAAAGAAGAAAATGATTTCAAAATAGATGAAGATATTTTTAGCTTAATTGATGATGATTTAGATGTTATGTACATTTGTCAGCCTAATAATCCGACTGGTATGACATGCGAGGAAAATTTACTGTTAAGAATATTAAACAAATGTAGAGCAGATGGAGTAATGCTAGTTGTAGATGAATGTTTTTTAGATTTTGTAGAAGGCGGTATTAGTTTAATACCAAAACTTGAAGAATATGACAATCTTTTAATATTAAAAGCATTTACCAAACTCTATGCAATGGCTGGTGTTAGGCTTGGATATGCAATTAGCGCAAGTTCATATTTACTTTCAAAAATGAGAGCAAGTGGTCAACCGTGGAATGTTTCAACTATGGCTCAAGCAGCAGGCATCGCGGCAATGGATGAAAAGGACTATGTGAAGAGAGTAATTAGTAATACTCAAAAAGAAAGAAGAGTTATATTTGATGGTTTAAATAAACTCGAAATCAGGCATATAGAATCTGAGGCAAATTATATACTTATATATACAGAATCAGAAGATTTTGCGATCAAAATGGAAGAAAAAGGGTTTTTAATAAGAGATTGTTCTAATTATATAGGGCTTGATGAAGGCTGGTATAGGATTGCTGTTAAAAAACACGAGGACAATTTGAAGTTGTTAAGCGCTATGGAGGAAGTTATAATTGGCAAGTAAAATACTTTGCATCATAGATGGTGCTACCGATGAAAAATTTCAAATCAGTGAAATGTTGAAGCTGATGTTTAGAGGATACTTCTTGACTACTCCGGATGGCTATGAAACTGAAAGCAATACTTGCATAATGAATCTTTTAGGAGTTGAAAATATACCCAAAAATTCCAGAGCTTGGTTTGAAGCAAAAGGAAATGGAATTAATTTATGCGATAATGATCTAGTTTTAAGGACTAGTCTGGTGAATATAAAAGATGGAATCATCACATCTTTATCAAACAGAAGCGATGAAATTGATCTTCCAGGTTACTTCAGTTTAGGTGATTATAAAGGGATAATGGTTTTAAAAGGTAGAGCTAATGAACTTAGTGATGTAACCTCTTATCCAGTCCATAAGCACATGGGCGAAAGATTGCCTGAAGATTTAGGAATAGAGCAGCCGTTAAAGGATGAAGGAATATATTTAGTTCCTTGGTCACCGTCTGTAAAGCCTAAAATAAAAGAATGGAATATAGAGGGTTTTGCTGTTACTGGAATTCCGCTTGTTAAAGGGATAGCTAAAGCAATTGGAATGAAATCTAGTGAAAATCAAGAATTTACAGGTGACGTAGATACTAATATATTGGCGAAAATAGATATGGTGCTTGATATGGCTGAAAAAGCAGACTTTGTTCTACTTCATATTAATGGTGCAGATGAAGCTGCGCATAGAATGAATGAAGAAGAAAAAATAGAATTTAGAAATAAAGTAATTGAAATGGTAAACGATAAACTAATGAGTTCAAAGCATCAAGTTGTAGTGACTTCTGATCATGGAACTAGCAGTATAAGTGGGCATCATATGAAAATCAAACAACCTTATTATACCAACTTTGATATCAAGTTTAATGAGAGTGAGGGAATTAGAGAATGGCTAAAGCGATAATGGTACAAGGAACTATGTCTGATGCTGGGAAAAGCATTATTACTGCAGGTTTATGCAGGATATTCAAACAAGATGGATACAAGGTGGCGCCTTTTAAAAGCCAAAATATGGCACTAAACAGTTTTATAACTAAAAATGGTCTTGAAATGGGGAGAGCGCAGGTTGTCCAAGCGGAAGCATCAGGAATAGAGCCCGACGTAAGAATGAATCCTATACTTTTAAAGCCTACTAATGATAAAGGGAGTCAAGTCATAGTAAACGGAGAGGTTATAGGAAATATTGGTGCGCAAAACTACTATAAATTTAAAAAGAAACTACGCAAGGATGTGGAAAAAGCTTATGCAGAATTAAGCGCAGAATATGATGTGATAGTTATAGAAGGAGCTGGAAGCCCAGCTGAAATAAATCTTAATGATGATGATTTTGTAAATATGGGAATGGCTAAGATAGCCAATGCGCCAGTACTGCTTGTTGGAGATATAGATAGAGGTGGAGTGTTTGCGAGTTTGTATGGAACTGTAAAGCTGCTTACTGAAGCTGATCAAGACAGGATTAAAGGTCTTGTTATAAATAAATTCAGAGGTGATTTAGAAATATTAAAGCCAGGATTAAAACAAATAGAAGATATAATTGAGAAACCAATTTTAGGCGTAGTACCTTTTTTAGACGTTGATATTGAAGATGAAGACAGCTTATCCACAAGGCTTAAAGACAATGATATGGTTAAGCTGATAGATATAGCCGTAATATATATTCCGAGAATAGCAAATTTTACTGATTTTAATGCACTGGAAAGATTCGAATTTACTTCGGTTAGATATGTGAGAAGAGCATCTGATTTGGGGAATCCGGATTTGATAATAATACCAGGCACTAAAAACACCATGGCAGATTTGCTTTGGATGAGGCAAGGTGGACTTGAAGCGAAGATTCTTAAGATGAATTCTAATGGAACTCCGGTAATAGGAATATGTGGTGGTTATCAGATGATGGGTAAAACTATTTCTGATCCCGAAGGACTTGAGCACGGTGGTGAGCTTAGAGGAATGGGGCTACTAAATACGAGTACAGTTTTTGAAAAACAAAAGACAAGAACTAGAGTTAACGGTACAGTAAATAAAATTTCGGGATATTTTGAGAAATTGTCGGGTGCTAAGTTTATAGGATATGAAATACATAATGGTGAATCCGATAACGAAGGAACTGAGCTACTAGAACTTGACAATAAAGTAAAAGACGGTTCATATAATGGAAAGTCCTTAGGTTGCTACATACACGGTATATTTGATGAGGGGGATTTTTCAGAAAAACTCATGGATATACTTCTAGCCGAAAAGGGAGTAGATAAAGAAACTACTTTAAACATGACATTTGCCGAATACAAGGAAAAGCAGTATGATTTACTTGCAGCTGGGCTTAGAGAAAATTTGGATATGGACAAAATATATGAGATATTAAATGAAGTGGTATAAAATGATAAGAGCTAAAGAAGCAAAGTATTGCTCTAAATCTTGTAAATGAACTCGTAATAAAGAGAGCTATACATATCTCGGCTAATCTTGAATATGCTAACTCACTCATGTTTTCTATAATGTAATAAATGATATTGTAGAGCTGTTTAAGATTAAAGAAGAAAAGGTAGCAGCAATATGTAATGCGTTTATGTATATGACTGGAGAAAGATAATGGATGCACATGAACATCATCACCATGATTTAAATGGTAAAAGACTATTACTAACAATAATCCTCAATATGGTAATTACGATAGCACAAGTAATAGGTAGCATAGTATCTGGTAGCTTGGCGCTGCTTTCTGATGCTACGCATAATTTAAGCGATGTTCTTGCGCTTGTTGTGAGTTTTGTTGCGAACAAAATTGCCCAAATGCCATATTCAGAAAAGCGCACCTTCGGTTATAAAAGAATTGAGATTATAGCGGCTATAATAAATGTAACTACTATTATGGTTATAGCAATTAACATACTTATAGAAGGTGTTAAGAGATTTAATAATCCAGTAGAGGTAACCGGTACTGCGGTAATCCTTCTTGCTGTACTGAGTATAATACTAAATGGTTTGTCAGTGCTTATTATAAAACCGGATGCTGAACACAGTTTGAATATTAAATCTGCATACGTACACCTGTTTACTGATATGCTTACTTCAATAGCAGTACTGCTTGGCGGAGTTATAATGTATTTTGCCGAAATTTACTGGATTGATAGTGTTATATCCATTGGCATAGCGTTATATCTTGTTTATATAAGCTATAATATAATGCTAGATGCGCTAAAGATTATTATGGAATTTGCTCCTGATAAAATAGATTTAAATGAATTAAAAGAATGCGTAGAAGCATTTGATAAAGTTGAAAGTATTCACCATGTTCATCTATGGCAGATCACAGAAAATGAAATAAGGCTTGAGGCTCACTTGGTATTCAAGGAGAATATTACTGTAGAAGAAGCTACTAACATTATCGGTGATATCAAGATAAAACTTGATGATGAATTTGGTATAAGTGAATGCATGATTGAAAGTGAATATGGTAGCTGTGGAGATGAATTCATTGTCGATGAAAGATAATCTGCATTATGTTAATCTGATTTAGTGGAGTTTAAGGTGAAATAGGCATTAATTATTTAACACATTGCTATTAAACCATTTACAGTTTTATATCAATGTGTTATTATGACTCGGACTGAAAATATTTCACTTTGATATAAATGGCAATAATAATTTCAGAAGCATAAAAGAAACAAAGACTCTTTTGATAGTGTAAATAATAAAAGAAAAGCGGTAATACTAAGAGAGAAGGTTAATATATTCCTTCAAAGTTTTAACAAACACTAATCTGTAAGCTAAGGCACGGGCTAATTAGATATTTACTATATGAAAAGGATAAAAGAATGAATTTATTTAAAAAACGACCAAATGAATGGGTGAGAACGCTATTTAGAATTTTATTAATGATATTCTTAGGAGTCACCATTAATTATATTGTATATGTAACTGGAGGCACTAAGGGCGCGTGGACACAATTGAATTTTATTGTAATAGTTTTGGCGGCATATTACTGGAAGGTTCGTGGAGGACTGATAATTGCCCTTTTGTTAGGAGTGCTCATGGGTCCGCTTATGCCCTTAGATGTTGCAGAAGGGATAATGCAAACACCAGGGAACTGGACAATTAGACTATCGCTGTATTTAGGTATTGCAGCAACCACAGGATATGTTTTCTGGAAAAATGATGAGATAAATAAAAAAATTGATGAGGAACATTTAATTAGTCATTTTACAGGGCTTTATAACGCTAACAAGCTGTTCCTTGATTTAAATAAAATGATTGAAAAAGATGAAAAATTCTGCTTGGTATTTTTTAACGTCGTAAATCTTGTGGAAATAAGCAAGTATATTGAGTATAAAAATATAGAAGAGATGATATATAAAAGTACAACTGTTATTAAATCTAAATTTGGAGTTCAAGAAATGTATTCTAATAATCACAATGAATACATTTTGGTTTTGAAAGAATATGATGAAGATGAAATAACTCAAATAATATCTAGTACCCTTCATGATGTTTTGCAGTCAATAGAGATTGAGGACCATTTATTGAAACTAATTGTAAAAGCTGGAATTGTATTTAGTGATGATACAAGTAATGCTACAGAGATATTTAATGAGGCGAGGATTGCGTCTGACCAAGGCGAAGCTTATGAATCAGGTGTCTATGTTTATGATTCTGATTTTGCTAGTGAAAGAAAATTGTTTTATGAGATTTCAGGTTCGCTTAATAATGCAATAAAAAATGATGAGCTTTATCTTGTTTATCAGCCAATTATATCACTTAAAGATAATGTGATATCTAGTATTGAAGTACTTGCAAGGTGGGATCGTGGCGATAGAAAACCTGTAGGACCTGATGTTTTTATAAAAATAGCTGAAAAAACAGGTTCCATACAAAGAGTTACAAAGGAGATAATGGAACAATTTGCAAATCAATTGCTTTGTTGGGAAAAAGAAGGTATGAAAATCAAAGCTTCTATTAATTGTACAGCGGTTGAAATTGCTGATGACGCTTTTCGTGAATGGGTAAAAAAATTAGTTGAAGAAAAAAGTATTGACAAGGCTGACATGGGAATCGAAATAACAGAGAGAGTATTTTCAAGGAATGAAAAGAAATTAAATGATGTGTTAGCTGGTTTACAGGCCGAAGGTTATTGTGTTTCAATAGATGATTTTGGCACAGGATACAATACACTAAAATATCTGGGACAAATTAAAGCAGATGTTATAAAGATTGATAAATACTTTATAGATAGAATAGATGAAAAACACATTAAGTCTTTAGTTAGACATATCATTGATGCTGTACATGAAATGGGATTGTCCGTCGTTGCAGAAGGCGTTGAAACAAAAGAGCAATTAATGATTCTTAAAGAACTGGATTGTGACAAGATACAAGGATATTATTTTAGTAAACCATTGTTGGCGGATGACTTTACTGATTATTATAAGTCTTTTAATATTAATAAATACATATAATTGTAAAAGGTGCATATTATATTTATTAATTGAACAAAACCCTTGACATTGACAAGGGGGTAGAGTATTATTATTAAGCGACTTTATGATTATAATAACAGAGCTGAAGTAGAGGCTCTGAATTTTAGGTTGAATGGAGGACGGTCGATATGAGAACAAAAGTTACATTAGCATGTACTGAATGTAAACAAAGAAATTACAATACTATGAAGAATAAGAAAAACAATCCTGATCGTATAGAACTTATGAAATATTGCAAGTTTTGTCAGAAGGAAACTCTTCATAAAGAGACTAAATAAGGGGCGTTAATATGGCTAATAAAAAAAAGACTAGCAACAAAAAAACTAGCTCTAACACAAATAAAACGGCGTTTAGCAAAGCGGCAACACAGTCTAAAAATTCAAACAAGAATGACCAGAAACAATCTCCTAAAGAATACTTTAGAGGTATTAAGCAGGAACTTAAAAAGGTTGTATGGCCAACTCGTAAGGAATTAGTTTCAGATACTGTTGTTGTTATTGCAGTGTGCACTTTTTTTGCAGTAGGCTTTTGGCTTGTTGATACGGGATTCTTAGCGTTCTTAAGGGAATTATTAGATATTACTCTTAGCTAATGAGAAGAAGGTAGTGGTATATGTCAGATAATGAAATAAACACAAACACGACAGTTTCTCCGTTAGAAGGAGAAGGCATACGTGGAGACGGCCAAGCGAAATGGTATGTAGTACATACTTATTCCGGCCATGAGAACAAAGTAAAAATTAATATCGAAAAAATGGTAGAAAACCGTGGTATGCAAGACTTGATTATTGACATAATTGTACCTACTGAAGAAAGAATTGAGCTGAAGGATGGTCAAAGGAAGATAACTACCAGGAAGATGTTTCCGGGATATACAATCATAAAGATGATTGTCACCAATGAGTCGTGGTACCTAGTAAGAAACACACAGGGAGTAACAGGCTTTGTTGGTCACGGATCTGAACCTATTCCACTTACAAAGGAAGAAGTTGTAAGAATGGGAATAGAAAAAATTAGAATCGAACTAGATATAGAACCAGGCGATACCATACGTATTATCAGTGGACCTTTTGAAGGCCAAATGGGCATGATAGAAGAAGTTCATCCTGATAAGCAAAGTGTTAAAGCTAAAGTTTCAATGTTTGGTAGAGATACACCAGTTGAATTAGAATTTTCACAGGTGAACAAACTATAAGAAAGGAGATAAGCTATGGCAAAAAAGGTAGACGGATATATTAAATTGCAGATTTCTGCAGGCGCAGCTACTCCAGCACCACCGGTTGGTCCAGCACTAGGACAAAAGAGTGTTAACATCATGGACTTTTGTAAACAGTTTAACGCTAAGACAGCTGACCAAAAAGGAATGCTTATTCCAGTTGTAATCACTGTTTATGCTGATAGATCATTTACATTCATATGTAAAACACCACCAGCATCAATATTGTTAAAG
Organism: Peptostreptococcaceae bacterium; assembly: GCA_016650175.1. GTDB lineage: Bacteria > Bacillota > Clostridia > Peptostreptococcales > Anaerovoracaceae > JAAYHV01. The sequence goes on from JAENWG010000014.1 coordinate 25,890, forward strand.
AAGGCAGCAGGACTAGAAACAGCGTCTGGCGAACCAAACAAAACAAAAGTTGCAACTATTACAAGAGCCCAAGCAGAAGAAATTGCAAAAACAAAGATGCCTGATTTAAATGCATCAAGCCTTGATTCAGCAACAGAAATGATTAAAGGTACCGCAAGAAGCATGGGAATAATCGTAGAAGATTAATTAAGTGGGAGGCGCTACGTGCGACCGAATGTACCACAAGGAGGTAAGAAATGCCAAAGAGAAGTAAAAATTATAATGTAGCAGCAGAAAAGTTTGACAAAGCTCAATACTTTGATACCGCTGAAGCAGCTAAATTAGCTGTAGAAACATCAAGAGCAAAATTCGATGAAACAATCGAAGTACATATTCGTTTAGGAGTAGATGGAAGACATGCTGACCAACAGGTTAGAGGCGCTATGGTACTACCAAACGGTACGGGTAAATCTAAGAAAGTATTAGTATTTGCTAAGGGACCTAAAGCAGCAGAAGCAGAAGCAGCAGGAGCTGATTATGTTGGTGCTGAGGATATGGCTCAAAGAATTCAAACTGAAAACTGGTTTGATTTCGAAGCAGTAATCGCTACACCTGATATGATGGGTGTTGTTGGTAAATTGGGTAGAGTATTAGGACCTAAGGGTTTAATGCCTAATCCTAAATCAGGAACTGTAACTATGGATGTTGCAAAAGCTTTAAATGAAATTAAAGCAGGTAAAGTTGAGTACAGACTTGACAAAGCTAACATCATTCACGTAGCTATAGGAAAATCTTCATTCGGTACTGAAAAAATCAAAGAAAATTTGGACGCACTTTTAGATGCTATTGCTAAGGCTAAACCGTCTGCAGCAAAAGGACAATACTTTAAGAGCGTAACAGTTGCTTCGACTATGGGACCTGGAGTAAAAGTTAATACAGCTGTACTGTAATTAATGAATAAAATAGAATAATAACTGTAGACAGCGGGTGCGAAAGCTTAATTCCCCGCCGAGGTACAATATAAATTGTAATCCTACTGTCTATCGGTAGGATTCATTAATTTGTGCCATAGATTGAATGGTTTGCCATTCAGAAAGGAGAACGTTAATGTCAGTAGAAGTAAAACTAGAAAAACAAAAAGTAATCGACGAAATTAAAGCCAAACTTGTTGGAGCTAAAGCTGTTGTTGTAATTAACTATATGGGAATTACAGTATTAGAAGCAGACGACATGAGGAAAAGACTTCGTGAAGAAAACATCGATTACACAGTATATAAAAATACATTGGTTAAAAGAGCTATAGCAGGAACAGAATTCGAAGGCTTAGCAGATGTACTTGATGGACCAAGTGGTTTCGCTATAAGCAAAGATGAAGCAACTGCACCCGCTAGAGTCTTAAACGTTGTAATGAAAGAATACAAGAAAATGGAATTTAAAGCTGGAGTTATTGAAGGCGTATTTATGGATCAAAATGCTATCGTAGAATTAGCAGACATCCCTTCAAGAGAAGTACTTATTGCAAAATTCATGGGAAGTATTCAATCACCTGTATCAAAGCTTGTTAGAACAATTCAAGCCATTGCAGATGCAAGTGAAGGAGAAGCTGTAGAAGCTTAACAAACATATAATATAAAAGGAGAAATAAAGATGGATAAGAATCAAATTATTGAAGCTATAAAAGGCATGACAATATTAGAAATTAATGAATTAGTTAAAGCTTGTGAAGAGGAATTTGGCGTGTCTGCTGCAGCTGCAGTTGTTGCTGGTCCTGCTGCCGGTGCTGAAGAAGAAGAAAAAACAGAATTCACAGTAGTATTAACAGAAATAGGCGAACAAAAGATTAAAGTTATCAAAGCAGTTAGAGAAGCTACTGGTCTTGGACTTAAAGAAGCAAAAGCTGTAGTTGATGGAGCTCCTTCAAACGTTAAAGAAAATATCGAAAAAGGCGAAGCTGATGCTCTTAAAGCAGCACTTGAAGAAGTTGGCGCAACAGTAGAACTTAAATAGTTGACATGTTTAGTGTTAACTTTAACACTGAAAATTAAAAAGGATTTGTAATTGCAAATCCTTTTTTTTAGCAACTGCAAAAAAACTCTTGTAAGTTTGCAAAAGTTATAGTATAATTATATGCTGTTATGGAATGTAATTTTCTAAAGAAATAAGGAGTGTTAATATGCCAAAAATGGTACAAGTAGGTAGAAAAGAGCGTATGACATACGCAAAAATTCACGAAGTATGCCCGATGCCAAATTTGATTCAATTACAGACCAATTCATACAAATGGTTTATGGATGAAGGCTTGAAAGAAGTATTTGAAGATATCTCGCCTATAAAGGATTATTCAAATAATCTGATATTAGAATTTACAGATTATGCATTCTCTGTTACACCTAAATATACTCAAGCTCAATGTAAAGATAGGGATGTAACTTATGCTACAACTCTTAAAGTGAAAGTTAGATTGACAAACAGAGAAACTGGCGAAGTAAAAGAACAAGAAGTGTTCATGGGAGATTTTCCTCTTATGACTGAAAAAGGTACGTTTATATACAATGGTGCGGAAAGAGTAATAGTTACACAACTAGTGCGTTCTCCTGGACCATATTTTAGCGTTACTATAGATAAGTCTAATCAAAAGCTGTTTTCTTCTACTATTATACCTAATAGAGGAGCTTGGCTTGAATATGAAACAGATTCTAACGGAATAATTGCTGTTAGAGTTGATAGAACAAGAAAACAACCGGTAACTGCTTTATTAAGAGCCTTAGGATTTGGTTCTAATAGAGAAATAATTGAAATATTTGGAGATGATCCAAGATTACTTAAGACATTAGAAAAAGATAACACAACAGATTATGAAGAAGGTCTTAAGGAAATATATAAGAAACTAAGACCGGGTGAACCGCCTACAGTTGAAAGTGCTAGGACTATGATTAATTCATTGTTTTTTGACGCGAAAAGATATGATCTTGCTAAAGTAGGTAGGTATAAATATAATAAAAAACTCGGTTTAAATAATAGATTAATAGACTCAATTGCAGCTGAAGATATTTTTGATCCAAATACTGGAGAAATCATGGTAGAAAAAGGTGGCTTTATTTCCAGAGAATTAGCGATGGAAATTGAAGATGCTGGAGTTAAAGATGCATTAATTCAGAGCAAAATTGATGAGGACGAAAACACTAAAGTTATAGGTAGTAACTTTGTTGATATTACTAATTACGTTGATTTTGATGTAACGCCATATAGCTTATCAGAAAAGGTTTTCTATCCTGTATTAAAAGAAATATTAGAAAAATCTGAAAATGAAGATGAAATTAAGGCAGCGTTTATTGCACGTAAGAATGAACTTTCGCCTAAGCATGTAATTGTAGAAGACATAGTTGCTTCTATCAGTTACTTGTTGAATCTAAACTATGGTTTAGGCCAGGTTGATGATATTGACCATTTAGGAAACAGAAGACTTAGAACTGTTGGAGAATTATTACAGAACCAATTCAGAATTGGTTTAGCAAGAATGGAAAGAGTAGTTAAAGAACGAATGACTGTTCAAGACAGTGAAGGAACTACTCCGCAACAGCTTATAAATATTAGACCAGTAACCGCTGCGGTTAAAGAATTCTTCGGAAGTTCTCAACTTTCGCAGTTTATGGATCAGAACAATCCTCTTGCAGAGTTAACTCACAAGAGAAGATTATCTGCGCTTGGACCTGGAGGTCTTTCGAGAGAAAGAGCTGGTTTCGAAGTTAGAGACGTACATTATTCTCACTACGGTAGAATGTGTCCTATAGAAACTCCAGAAGGACCAAACATTGGTCTTATCGGTTCATTAACAACTTATGGACAAATCAATAAATATGGATTTATTGAAGCACCATACAGAAAAGTAGATAAAGAAAAAGGATACGTTACTGAGCAGGTAGATTATCTTTCTGCTGATGACGAAGAATTAATGGTAGTAGCTCAAGCAAATGAACCACTCGACAGCGAAGGAAGATTTTTAAATCAGAAAATCGGTGTAAGAGGAGCTCATGGTGAAATCACATTAGTAACGAGAGACGTTGTAGACTATATGGACGTATCACCTAAACAGGTAGTATCAGTTGCAACAGCTATGATACCTTTCTTAGAAAATGATGATGCTAACCGTGCTCTTATGGGATCTAACATGCAGAGACAGGCTGTTCCACTACTAATTACAGAAGCACCTTTTGTAGGTACAGGAATCGAATATAAAGCCGCTTGTGATTCTGGAGTAGTAATTATTACAGACAATGCAGGTACAGTTGAATACGTTGATGCGGACTCTATAAGAATTAGAAGAGATAGTGACAATGAAGTAGATAAATATAAAATATTGAAGTTTAAAAGATCCAACCAAGGAACTTGTATTAATCAAAGACCTATCGTAAGTTTTGGCGAGCATGTTGAAAAGGACGAGGTAATTGCAGATGGACCATCTACAAATCTAGGTGAGATATCACTTGGTAAGAACTTACTTATTGCATTCATGACTTGGGAAGGATACAACTACGAGGATGCTATAATCCTTAATGAAAAACTTCTTAAAGATGATGTGCTTACTTCTCTTCATATTGAAAAATATGAATCAGAAGCTAGAGATACAAAATTAGGACCTGAAGAAATAACCAGAGATATTCCAAACGTTGGAGAAGATGTACTTAGAGACTTAGACGGCGAAGGAATAGTAAGAATTGGTGCTGAAGTTGATTCGGGCGACGTATTAGTAGGAAAGGTTACACCTAAAGGTGAAACAGATCTTACAGCTGAAGAAAGACTACTAAGAGCTATTTTTGGTGAAAAAGCCAGAGAAGTTAGAGATACATCTCTTAAAGTTCCTCATGGAGAAACAGGTATCGTTGTTGATGTTAAAGTATTTAGCAGAGAAAACGGCGATGAATTGTCTCCAGGAGTAAATAAACTTGTAAGAGTATATATTGCTACGAAGAGAAAAATAAACGTTGGTGATAAGATGGCCGGACGTCATGGTAATAAGGGTGTAATTTCCAGAATATTACCTGAAGAAGACTTGCCATTCAAAGAAGACGGTGAAGCCGTTCAAGTAATGCTTAACCCTCTGGGCGTACCTTCACGTATGAACGTAGGTCAGGTGTTAGAAGTACATTTAGGACTGGCAGCTAAAGCTAAGGGATGGTATATTGCTACTCCTGTATTTGATGGTGCCAGCGAAAAACAAGTAATGGATTTACTTGAAGAAGTTGGATATTCTAGAACTGGAAAACTTAACTTAAGAGATGGTAGAACTGGTGAATATTTTGATAATCCTATTACGGTAGGTTACATGTATATGCTTAAACTCCATCATTTAGTTGATGATAAGATACATGCAAGAAGTACAGGTCCTTATTCATTAGTTACGCAACAGCCGCTTGGTGGTAAAGCACAATTTGGTGGTCAGCGTTTTGGTGAAATGGAAGTTTGGGCTTTAGAAGCATATGGCGCAGCACACACATTACAGGAGATATTAACGGTTAAGTCCGACGATATCATCGGCAGAGTTAAAACTTATGAAGCTATTGTCAAAGGGGAAAATATCCCTAAACCTGGAATTCCAGAATCTTTCAAAGTACTGATTAAGGAACTTCAATCATTGGCATTGGATGTTAAGGTTTTATCTAAGGATAATGAAGAAATCAAACTTAAAGAAACATCGGAATATGACGATGTTACTAGTGTGGACAGAATTGTAGACATTAAAGAAAACGCTAAAGACATTGTTAAAGAAGAAGTAAAAGAAGATGTTGAGACGTTGGATGAAAACGATAATGTAGAACCTGAAGTACTTGATGAAAAATTACTCAAAGAGGCTCATGTCGAAGAAATCGACCTAGATATTGAAGATATTACTGTAGACATTGATGATGCTGACAAGCTTGATGATACACTCTAATGATAGGAGGATTTCATGATTAACAATAATAACTATGAACTGCTGAGATTTGATTCTTTACAGATAAACTTAGCTTCAACTGAAAAGATACTTGATTGGTCAAGAGGAGAGGTTACAAAACCTGAAACTATAAACTATAGAACCTTAAAACCCGAAAAAGATGGTCTTTTCTGCGAAAGAATCTTCGGACCTATGAAAGATTGGGAATGTAGTTGTGGTAAATATAAGAGAATACGATACAAGGGTATCGTATGTGACCGTTGCGGAGTAGAAGTTACTAAAGCAAAGGTCAGAAGAGAAAGAATGGGGCACATAGCACTAGCTGCGCCAGTTTCTCATATCTGGTATTTCAAAGGAATACCAAGTAGAATGGGTTTAATCTTAGATATTACTCCAAGATTTTTAGAAAGAGTTTTATATTTTGCTTCATATATAGTAACTGACCCAGGAGATACTTCATTATCATACAAACAGATAATTGAAGAAAATGAATATTGGGATTTAAGAGAACAATATGGAAAAGGCTTCAAAGCTGGTATGGGTGCTGAAGCAATAAAAACTATTCTTGAAAACATTAATATTGAAGATTTATCTAAAGAATTATACGAAGAGTTAAAAACTGCTTCAGGACAAAAGAGAATTAAACTTGTTAGAAGACTTGAAGTTGTTGAAGCTTTAAGACATTCTGAGAATAGGCCTGAGTGGATGATATTAGAAGCAGTACCTGTAATCCCACCAGATTTAAGACCAATGGTACAACTTGAAGGTGGAAGATTCGCTACTTCCGATTTAAATGATTTATACAGAAGAGTAATAAACAGAAATAATAGACTTAAGAAGTTATTGGAACTTGGAGCTCCTGACATTATCGTAAGAAATGAAAAGCGTATGCTTCAAGAATCAGTGGATTCCCTAATTGATAACGGCAGAAGAGGCCGTGCGGTTACAGGACCTGGATCCAGACCTCTTAAATCACTTTCAGATATGCTTAAAGGTAAACAAGGACGTTTCCGTCAGAACTTACTGGGAAAACGAGTTGACTATTCAGGACGTTCAGTAATCGTAGTAGGTCCTGAACTTAAGTTCTATCAGTGTGGTCTTCCAAAGAAGATGGCAGTAGAATTATTTAAGCCCTTCATAATGAAAGAATTAGTAGGACAAGGATATGCACATAATATTAAGAGTGCAAAAGGAATGGTTGAGAAATTTAAACCTGAAGTATGGGATGTTTTAGAAGATATTATAAAAGATCATCCAGTTATGCTAAACCGTGCGCCTACCTTACATAGACTAGGTATACAAGCATTCGAGCCAGTATTGGTAGAAGGTAAAGCTATCAAGCTTCATCCATTAGTATGTACTGCGTTTAATGCCGATTTCGATGGTGACCAGATGGCTGTCCACTTACCGTTATCAGTAGAGGCTCAGGCAGAAGCTAGATTCCTAATGTTATCAGTAAACAATATTTTAGCACCAAAGGATGGTTCACCTATTACTATACCTACGCAGGATATGGTACTTGGTAGTTATTACTTAACTCATCCAGGAAGCGTTAATAGAGATACTAAAGCAGAAAAAGGTGATGGAAAAGCATTTACAAATATAGATGAAATGCTAATGGCGTATCAAAACCATGTAGTGGGAATCCATGCTAACGTTAGAGTAAGAATGTACCTTGAAAATGATACTAGGGGCAAATTGGTTGAATCAACCGTTGGTAGATTTATATTTAACCAGGAATTACCACAGGATATAGGATTTGTAGACAGAAGTGTAGATCCATATGCGTTAGAAGTTGATTTCTTATGTGATAAGAAGCAACTTGGAATAATAATTAATAAATGCTATAAGAAACATAGAAACACGAGAACTGTTCTTATGTTAGATTATATTAAGAGTATTGGTTATCATTACTCTACAATAGCAGCAGTTACTATCGGAGTTTCAGATATGGAAATACCTGCAACGAAGAAAGCTATCGTAGAAGCAGCAGAAAAAGAAGTAGATAAATTCGAAAGCGCATTTAGAAAAGGATTTATGTCAGACAAAGAAAGATATCAAAAAGTTATCGAAATTTGGGCAAAAGCAACAGATAAGGTAGCCGATGAACTTATGGAATCACTAGATCCGTTAAACAATTTATTTATCATGGCAGATTCCGGAGCCAGAGGTAGTAAAAACCAGATTCGTCAAATCGGTGGTATGCGTGGACTGATGGCAAATGCAACAGGTCATACTGTAGAGATTCCGATTACAGCAAACTTTAGAGAAGGACTTTCTATATTGGAATACTTCATATCATCTAACGGAGCTCGTAAAGGACTGGCTGATACAGCGCTTAGAACAGCCGATTCAGGTTACTTAACTAGAAGACTTGTTGATGTATCTCACAGTGTAATCGTAACTGAAGATGATTGTGGGTCTACTGAAGGAGTTGAAATTAGAGCGTTTACAGATGGACGTGAAATAATTGAACCTTTAAACCAAAGAATAACAGGCAGATTTTCACTAGTGGATGTAATTCATCCTGAAACAGGCGAAGTGTTAATTAAAGGTGGAAATGAAATCACAGATGAAATTGCGGTAGCAATTGAAGAATCTGGTATAGAAGCAGTACTAATCCGATCAGTAATGAAATGTAACTGTAAAAAAGGAGTATGTACTAAGTGCTATGGTAGAAATCTAGCTACAGGCGAAATAGTAATACGTGGTGAAGCAGTAGGAATTACAGCGGCTCAATCAATTGGAGAGCCGGGTACACAGCTTACTATGAGAACGTTCCATACAGGTGGAGTTGCTGGTAGTGATATTACGCAAGGTCTTCCTAGAGTAGAAGAACTTTTCGAAGCTAGAAAACCTAAAGGTATGGCAGAAATATGTGAAGCAGAGGGTATTATAGTTTCTATTACTCCAAGAGATGATAACAAAACAGAAGTTATCATACGAGGAGAAGAAGAAACAGAATACATTATCCCTTACGGAGCAAGAATGAACATAAAAGAGGGCGATCATATAAGAGCCGGCGATTCACTTACAAGAGGTTCGTTAAATCCTCATGATATTATGAGACTTAAAGGCGTTGAAGGTGTTTATGATTATCTACTAAAAGAAGTACAAAGAGTATACAAACAACAGGGTGTAGATATTAATGATAAACATATTGAAGTAATTGTTAGTCAGATGTTATCAAAATATAAAGTAGATGATGGCGGAGAAACACAACTTCTTCCAGGAAGTATGTATGATAGATTTGAATTGGAAGATGCTAATAACCAGGCTGTAGAAGAAGGTAAAGAACAAGCTTCTGCTACAAGAAATCTACTTGGTATTACAAAAGCTGCACTTGCTACGAGTTCGTTCCTATCAGCAGCATCATTCCAAGAAACCACAAAGGTTCTTACGGATGCAGCTATAAAGGGAAAGAATGATAAGCTTTCAGGCTTAAAAGAAAATGTTATGATTGGTAAATTGATACCAGCAGGAACTGGAATGGACGTTTATAAGAATATTGACGTTGATTATGGAGAAAACCAATATCTGATGGATCATTATCAAGATGTTGAACCTGAAATCGCACCTGAAACTGAAGAATCAAGAATTTTAATTACCGAGTAATAACTAATATTAGACAAACGTTGACAAAACATAGGGTTTGTTGATATAATTTGATACGGTTTTGCGCAATTAATTTAATTGCTTAAAATAATTTTAAAAGAAAGGAGAAAAAAATGCCTACTATAAACCAATTAGTACGTAATGGTAGAACTGCTTCTGTTAAGAAGTCTAACGCACCAGCATTAGGAAAAGGTATGAACACTTTAAAGAGAGTTCAGACAAACGGTAATTCACCTCAAAAAAGAGGAGTTTGTACTGCAGTAAAAACTGTCACACCAAAGAAACCTAATTCAGCACTTAGAAAAGTTGCTAGAGTAAGATTAACTAACGGTATGGAAGTAAGTGCCTACATTCCTGGTATTGGACACAATCTGCAAGAGCATAGTGTTGTTTTAATCAGAGGCGGTAAAGTTAAAGACCTTCCAGGTGTGAGATATCACATTGTTAGAGGAACTTTAGATACTGCAGCTGTAGCAGAAAGAGGTCAGGGCCGTTCTAAATACGGAGCAAAAAAACCAAAAAAATAATTACGGGATTAGCCCTTAATATATAATATATTAAGGCGCCACGGCCATCAATTAATGTTGGTCGAGTACCCCGCTCGAGACTACCGGACCGGAAATTGCAGGTATCGGCAGAGTAATCCGTATGGGTGAAGAGTAATGTGCGATTGCTAATTTATTGTGCAGGTAGCATAGGCTACTTAGCGAGGAGGGAAGAGAAGTGCCAAGAAAAGGTAATATACCAAAAAGAGAAGTACTTCCAGATCCAGTTTACGGAAGTGTAGTAGTTGCTAAATTAATTAACAGTATTATGCTTGACGGTAAAAAGGGTGTAGCTCAACAGATTGTTTATGATGCTTTTGATAAAGTAAAAGAAACAACTGGAGAAGCTCCATTGGAAGTATTTGAAAAGGCTATGAATAATGTCATGCCTATACTAGAAGTAAAAGCTAGAAGAATCGGTGGTGCAAACTACCAAGTACCAATTGAAGTAAGAGTTGAAAGACGTCAAACACTAGGTTTAAGATGGTTAACAAAATATACAAGACTTAGAGGCGAAAGAACAATGTCTGAAAGATTGGCAAAGGAAATAATGGATGCAGCTAATAGCGCTGGAGCATCTTTTAAGAAGAAGGAAGACACTCATAAAATGGCAGAAGCTAATAAAGCTTTCGCACATTTCAGATGGTAAGGGTGTTAGAATTGAAAAATGATATTTACGAAAAAAATAAGCAGGAAAGGGGATTATTATGTCTAGACAATTTACACTAGAGAGAACTAGAAATATCGGAATCATGGCACACATCGATGCCGGTAAAACTACAGCGACAGAAAGAATTTTGTTCTATACTGGAAAGACTCATAAAATTGGTGAGACACATGAAGGTGCAGCACAAATGGACTGGATGGAGCAAGAACAAGAACGTGGCATTACAATAACCTCTGCTGCTACTACAGCACAATGGAAAAATACAAGGATTAACATAATAGATACTCCTGGACACGTAGATTTTACAGTAGAAGTTGAAAGATCTTTACGTGTTTTAGATGGTGCTGTTACAGTACTATGCGCTAAAGGCGGAGTTGAACCACAGTCAGAAACTGTATGGAGACAAGCGGAAAAGTATCATGTTCCAAGAATGATATTTGTTAATAAAATGGATATTATGGGAGCGGATTTTCTAAAAGTAATCCAAATGGTTAAAGATAGACTAAAAGCTAATGCAGTACCTATCCAATTACCTATTGGTGCTGAAGATGATTTTATAGGAATCATTGATTTAGTAGAGATGAGAGCAGAGATATATAAAGATCAGTTGGGAACAGAAATAGAAATTACAGAAATTCCTGATGATATGAAAGAAGAAGCAGACAAATGGAGAGAAGTACTATTAAATAATGTTTCAGACGCTAATGAAGATATTATGATTAAGTTCCTAGAAGGTGAAGAAATTGACCCTCAGGCAATTAGAGACGTAATCAGAGCTGAAACAATTGCAAATAGAATGATTCCTTCACTTTGTGGATCAGCATATAGAAACAAAGGCGTACAGATGTTATTGGACGGTATTGTTGACTTTATGCCAGCGCCTACAGATATAACTTCAATTAAGGGTATTAATCCAGATACTGAAGAAGAAGAAGACAGACATTCAAGTGATGAAGAGCCTTTCTCAGCTTTGGCATTTAAAATAATGGTAGATCCGTTTGTTGGTAAGCTTGCGTTCTTTAGAGTTTATTCAGGTACACTTGATGCAGGTTCTTATGTATATAATTCTACTAAGGGCAAAAGAGAAAGAGTTGGAAGAATACTTCAGATGCATGCTAACAAGAGAGAAGATCTTAAGACGGTTTATTCTGGAGATATTGCAGCTGCAGTAGGTTTAAAACAGACAACAACAGGTGATACATTATGCGACGAAAAAAGTCCTGTAATATTAGAAACTATGGTGTTCCCAGATCCTGTAATTCAGATTGCTATTGAGCCTAAGACAAAAGCAGGTCAACAAAAAATGGGTATAGGCTTAGCTAAGCTAGCCGAAGAAGATCCAACATTTAAAACGTATACTGATGAGGATACAGGACAGACGATTATTGCAGGTATGGGCGAGCTTCACTTGGAGATCATAGTAGATAGATTACTTAGAGAATTCAAAGTAGAAGCTAATGTAGGTAAACCACAAGTTTCTTACAAAGAAACGCTTACAATGCCTGTTGATATTGATCACAAGTATGCTAAGCAATCAGGTGGTCGTGGACAATATGGACATGTTAAAATCAAGGTATATCCTAGAGAAGCTGGTGAAGGATTTGAATTTAAGAATTCTGTCGTTGGTGGTTCTATTCCGAAGGAATATATACCAAAGATTCAAGATGGTATTGTTGAAGCAATGGCAACTGGTCCGCTAGCTGGATATCAAGTAGTAGATGTTGGCGTAGAACTATATGATGGTTCATATCACGAAGTCGATTCGTCAGAAATGGCATTTAAAATCGCGGCTTCAATGGCGTTTAAGGAAGCTGCTCGAAAGGCTAAGCCTGCGTTATTAGAACCAATCTTCAAGGTTGAGGTAACTTGTCCTGAAGATCACATGGGTGATATAATCGGTGATTTAAGTTCTAGAAGAGGTAGAATCGAAGGAACAGATATTAATTTGGGAGCTGCAACTGTAAGAGGTATGGTTCCACTATCTGAGATGTTCGGTTATTCTACGGATTTACGTTCAAAGACACAGGGTAGAGGCGTTTATGTAATGCAATTCGACCACTTTGATAAATTACCAGAAAGCTTATTAGAAAACATTAACAAATAACATATTTATTAAATATTGTTTTAGGAGGAAAAAAAATGGCTAAAAAACATTACGAAAGAACAAAACCGCATATTAATATCGGTACAATTGGTCACGTTGATCATGGTAAAACTACATTAACAGCAGCTATCACAATCACTTTACAGAAGAGACTGGGATTAGGAACTGGG
>JAENWG010000047.1 GCA_016650175.1 Peptostreptococcaceae bacterium
TCCTGTACCATGTTTAATTCTACTTTCCGCATAGTTATTCCTTTCTAAATCATATTTTGATAATTAGAATGTTACCATGCTATTATGCTTGTGACAAATTCATTTGTTAATACCTATGACAATATCATTTGTTAACCATATTGACACTATCCGAGAGGGAGCTATTATTGACAATTAAAAGCTTTTATGTTATGTTAAGTAGACTCTTTGCACTGCATTACATTTCTTGTGAAATGCGAGAACAACAGTACAAACTGAGCAGGCGATGAACCTTATATACATTAAGGTCATGGGGCCGGGCCGCTAGGTGTGGCAGCAGATGGTGATATAATACACATCTGTGGGACAGTAGTATGTTCCATAGGTGTGTTTTTTAATACCTAAAGGAACAATGAACTTGAATGGAGTGCCATAGAGCTATCAATCGAATGCCTAAAAGGCTAAACGGAGGTAACTTTTATGACAGAAAACAAACAAAACGTAACGGGACTTAGTACCATTGAAGCAAAGAAACTGCAGGACAAATATGGCAAAAACGAATTGGCGCTAGAAAAGAAAGAAAGCTTTATTAAGAAGGTCTTTCATATTCTTAGTGAGCCTATGTTTTTGTTGTTGATTGTTGCTGCGGTTATTTATTTTATCCTTGGAGAGCCAAGAGATGGCGCAATAATGCTGATATTTGTTATAGGTATTATCAGCATTGATGTTATACAAGAATGGAAAACCGACAAGACTTTAAATGCCTTAAAGGACTTATCTGCTCCCCATGTAAAGGTTATTCGTGATGACAAAGAAATTGTTATCGCAAGTGCCGATCTTGTTCCTGGGGATCTAATGATGATCTTTGAGGGAGTTAAAATTCCTGCTGATGGTATTGTTATAAAATGCAACGACCTTTGTGTGGATGAATCTTCTCTTACTGGAGAAGCTGAAGGTGTCTGGAAAGTAATGACAGATAATGCCAAGAGTTCAGTAGATTATTGGCGCAAGGATTATTGCTATGCTGGAACATTGGTGACACAAGGAACAGCAGCGGTATTGGTTGATAAAATCGGTGCAACTACAGAATATGGGAAAATCGGTGTAAATGTTGCCTCAGCACCAAACGAAGATACACCACTTCAAAAACAAACAGGCAGTTTAGTGAAGATATGTGCAACAATAGCTGCTGTATTGTTTGTGCTTGTTGGTGTTTTCACTTACTTTAACATTCCTAATCATATTTTAGGCGATCGAATTATTGAAAGTATATTATCTGGTATAACATTAGCTATGGCAATGATACCAGAAGAGTTCCCAGTAATTTTAACAGTATTCCTTTCTATGGGCGCTTGGCGCTTGGCGAAAAAGCAGTCAATTGTCCGTAAACTACCATCAGTGGAAACTTTAGGTGCAGTGTCAGTACTTTGTGTTGATAAAACTGGAACAATAACAATGAATCAGATGACCGTACAAAATACCTGGGCACTTACCGAAGATACACAGTTACTTATTGAAACCATGGGGCTTGGTTGTGAAACAGATGTCTATGATCCAATGGAAAAAGCCATGTTAAGTTACTGTGAAAGTAATGGAATTTCTAAGGAGTATTTATTTGGTGGAGAACTTATCACAGAATATACATTTACTAATGAACTTAAGATGATGGGCCATATATGGCGTAGAAATGGTGAAATCATCATAGCTGCCAAAGGATCCCCTGAACGAATTCTAACTGTTTGTATGATGTCAGATAAAGATAGAAAAATTACAGAGCAAAAGATTACAGAAATGTCTGAGGAAGGACTGCGTGTTATTGCGGTCGCAACTATGAAGCCTCTAAATGACTGTGATATACCAGATAAGATAACAGATTGTTCATTAACGCTTCTAGGTCTTATTGGTTTGGCTGATCCCCCAAGGGAAAGTGTAAAAAAAGATATTACAGTATGTAATAGAGCAGGTATTCGTGTTGTAATGATAACAGGTGATAATGGTGTTACAGCCTCTTCTATAGCTAAAAAAATAGGCATGCCTAATAGCGATCATATTATTACTGGTGATATGCTTAATGAAATGAGCGACGAAGAACTTCAGGAAAAAGTCAAGGACGTCAGTATTTTCTCTCGAGTTGTTCCTGAACATAAAATGCGCATTGTTAAAGCATTTAAGGAAAATGGAGAAATTGTTGCTATGACAGGTGATGGGGTAAATGATGCGCCAGCACTTAAATATGCAGATATCGGCATTGCTATGGGTAAACAAGGTAGTGAAGTATCAAGGGAAGCAGCTGATCTAATCTTAATGGATGACAATTTTACAACCATTGTTGAAACAGTGAAAGATGGTAGAAGAATCTACGATAATATACGTAAGGCAGTAGGCTATGTTTTCACTATTCATATTCCAATAGCGTTTGCATCACTATTAGCACCAATTTTGGGTATAACACCAATAGCAATTTTTATACTGCCACTTCATATTGTTTTATTGGAGTTAATTATTGATCCAACCTGTTCTATAGTTTTAGAGCGCCAACCCGCTGAGACAGACATTATGGATAGGAAACCCCGTAACCCTAGGGAGAAGCTCTTAAACAGAGGCATCTTCATTAAAAGTATTATACAAGGTCTAGTTATTTTTGGAGCATCATTTGGGGCATATTTTATCACCCTTGATGGTAATCCTGACAATGCACCATTAGCAAGAGCAATGGGTATTGCAATTATTATGCTTTCCAATCTATTTTTGGTTCAGGTTAATAGCTCAGATCATGATTTTGCATTTCAATCTATAGTTCGGCTTGCAAAAGATAAGATCATGTGGGGGGTTAATATCATAACTGTATTTGGACTACTTATTATCCTCTATACACCAGTTAATCATTTTCTGAAATTTGAACCACTATCAGCAGGTCAGTTATTTAGCGCAGTAGGAATAGCGGCAGTAGCAGTATGGTGGTATGAGCTTGTGAAACTTTTCAAGAAGATCAGAAAAAGAGCTAATATAAAAATACTGTCGGATTAAAAAAAACAAGAAAACCACCCAGCTACCAAGAGGGTATTTAAGGTAGACAAAATTAGAAAAAGTATTATTATTAGAAATAAATATAAAAATTAGGATGAAGTATATTAAACAATGTAAAAAGTTATTGAGTCAAGCAATTAAGAGCATACTATTTTTTAAGTCTGTGCAATCAGAAAATAGTTTTAATAAACATATGTAGGGTGAAAATTTATACTAAAATGTAATAAATAGGCGGATTAGTGTAATGTTTGGAGTTCTTTACCAATTGAATAAAAATATACACAAGTATATACTTTATATGTGATAATTAAGAAAAAAAATGAACTAATTAAATTGTATAATAACCACATTTTATATTAATAGCCCAAATTGAAAATTAGTATAAAAAAAGGGATATTAAAACAGACATTTGTTTAATTAAAATACTTAAAAAGCATAGTAGAAAAAAAGGAGCTGGAACAAATGAAGAAAATTATAACACTAATAGCAATAATGATAGTAACAATGTCACTAACAGCTTGTGGAAATGCAAAGCTTTAAAACTCAGATGTTACTGTTGAATTAGGCGAAAGCATTTCACAAGAGCTTACAGATTATGTAGATATTAGCTCTTTAAGTAAGCAAGACCAAAAGATGATATTAAAAGATTATAGTGTATCATTTACTTCATATGCTCCCGTAAACAACAAAGATTATCCAGCAGTAGGAGAGTACAAAATTGAATTTACGTACGAAGATACTTCGTTTACTACAAAAATTCATGTAGTTGATACTACTAAGCCTAAGTTTAACAAATGCGAAAGCATTGAAATAATGCAAGGTGAATCTTTAGAATACAAAAATTACATTACTGCAACAGACTTATCTTCGGTAAAAATTATATTTAACGATGAAGAGGTAATTTTGATGAAGTTGGAGAATATAAATTAGTAGCTATTGCAACAGATGAATATAAAAACAAAGCTACAAAGGAAATAAAAGTTACAGTTATTAAGTAAAGGAGAAAATGCAGAACTAATAAATGCAATTCTAAAAAAAGCTAAAGAAGGAAATACAAAAATAATTCCAAAGAAATTAATGGAGCTAATAATGATATATTAATAAATTTATTTAATTATTGTTTATTTGTAAATATATGAATCAGATACAACCTTTTTAATAAACTAACTAAGTGTTATAATATTAGAGGTTGTATTTTTATATAAAGACTTTTATAGGACATTTCATTGAATATTATCTATTAAGAAATATAAGATGACAGATAAATGAGTGAATTATACCAAAGCGAAGCGGAATTAGAAGAACGCTTAATTGAAAAATTACAAAATATATAATATGAAAGAATTAAGATTAAAGACTATGAGGCTATGATTGATAATTTTAGAGAACAGTTAAACAAATTAAACGAACCTCAGTTAAAAGGCAAAATGCTTAGTGATAATGAATTTGAAAGATTAAAAATTGATTTATTTAAAAATAATACAGTATATAAAGCTGCAAGTAATAAACAAATAGAATTTTTTAACGATTTAACTACGGGAGATGAAATAAAACTTCAAACTTTCATGGAAAAATTAGAGGATGGTTATGTTTTTACTAGTGCAGGGATCAAAAATCTTTTAGAAGGAGATTTTTATTCTTGGTATTCAGATGGAAAACAATTAAACAACCGTATTTATTAATCCATAAAGAATATAATTTCAGAACTAGAGAATTATGCTAGCTCCACATTTACTTATGAATATTTGACTATAGATATTTTTAAAGATTTATATATAGATATTATGCCTAACGAAGTAAGACATAGCTTAGGTGAGTACTTTACACCTGCTTGGTTGGCTGATGATGTTGTAAATAATGCAGTAGACTTGATACCAATTAAAAAATATAATAAATGACGTGCAATTGTTATAATCATGTAGAAATTGATACAATTTAATTTTCCTTCAAAGTGCTGTGCAAACCCCAAAAGGGTGTGCGTTTTTTGTTTTGTGACTGTCTGTTCAAATGCTTGGGCATTAAGGAATTTGTGGTTTGAGAGTGCGTGGCCTAAGCTTTTAGTATGAACATTAGTAGGATATTGCGTCGCAAGGGTAGAATTAAACGAAGTAAGATTAAATAGAGACATAAGTATTGATAAATGTATAATTTACGAAATTATTTATATTTTGAAGGAGTATAAGAGATGAATTTAGATGAATTAAGAACCGATATTGCAAAAAGGGGTAAAAAAGGACTACATTTTATTATTGCCTCTGTGTTTATTTGGTGTGCTGTGCTGGTTGTAGCGTTATTGCCTATAGAAGATATTCTAACGAAAAATTTACTAACATTCTGTTTTACAGCACCGATTCCACCGCTGGCATATATGATTTCAAAGATTATAAAAGCAGAGTTTTCAGTAAAGGATAATCCTTTAAATAAATTAGGGATTTTGTTTTCTGCTAATCAGTTTCTATATCTATTAATTGCTATGTGGGTATATCCAACAGTACCAAATAAAATGGTAATGGTTTTGGCAATTATCTTTGGAGCACATTTATTACCGTTTGGATGGTTATATAAATCAAAAGCCTATTCAGTAATGTCTGTACTTATATCTTTTACAACTATTATTATTGGAATTATGTTTAATGCTGCTGTAGTTTCAATAGTTATGGTAATATTTGAAATTATATTTTGTATATGGCTAATGTTAGAAAATAAATCTTTAAACAAAAAGAATGGGCATAACCTGACTAATTAAAACACCAATATAATTGATAAAAGAAAAGTAAAAAATCAATCAGAACGTCAATTTGGTGCCTTTATTTTCTCTGGTCCTCTCATTTTGGAGAGTTTCCTCAATTTTTAAACTCAAAAAAAGTTGAGATTAGAAACAAAGTGATACATATGGGAGAATTAGTTCCAAAAGATGAAGCAAAGGAATTTGGCCAATAGGTTTTTTCATATATACGAGGGCTAGAAGATAGCCTATGCGAGAATTTAGGAGAGGAATTCCAAATGCTTTCGGGCGTTAGAATGTTTAAACTTTAAAAACCTAAATTTAATGAAAAACCTCAAGGGTTAAAGGTGAATAACAGTTATATACCTTGTTTTTTGAATTCCAAAACCTTAAAAGATTTAGATGACTGTCTAAAAAAAGAGAACCAGTTTGATTATGGATTATCAAAATTAAAAGTAAATTATAAAAGATACATTTATATTGTTCAACTACCAAGAAAAGAAATTTTCATTTCTTTAGATAATATTAAATGGCCTTATTAAACATTAAAACAAGATTATTTAATGTTATTACCGTAGAATGTTTGTTTCTATTCTTTATATATCTATATTGATAGTAACTCAAAAGATGATTATTTCTTGAAACGATGCAATTCGCTATTTGTGGGATATATAAGTTAAATTATTTATGTTAATCTCTAATTGGAGGTGGGAAATAAATGAATCAAAAATGTATAGGTGAATTTATTGCTAAGAATAGAAAAGAAAAAGGGATAACACAAGAACAATTAGGAAACAAACTAGGAGTTACAAATAAAACTGTATCCAGATGGGAAAACGGAAATTATATGCCAGATATAAGTACGATACCCAATTTGTGTAAAGAACTTGAAATTGATGTTAACGAGTTTTTAAGTGCTAAAAGGATAGGGTTAGAAAATTATCGGAGCTATGCAGAAGAAAATTTAATTATATCATTAGCGGAGATTAATAAAGTTAGAAAGAAAGTAAAATTAGCAAACATAATGGGAAACTTAGCTATAGGCCTTATGATTTCATTAACATTCTCTCCAGAAGGCATGAGGAAAACAATTGTACTAATCGTGGCTATTCTTATGATTAGTTTAAGCTTTATAATTAACAACGAAAATCTAAAAAAGTTTTTTAAAAAAATATAGAGGAATTTAAAATGAATGTACATATTTATAAGAAAAAGAACAATTAACAAAAGAATTCCCATATGATGAAATGTTAGATTTTAAATACGACGCAGGTGGCCCAATAGAAATTAATGGCGAAATCATAGAAATAGTTGATGCCGAAATGGGTACAAATTATATTATAGCAGATTCAGATAACCCTGATGAAATTTATTGTGTTGGTGACCAATCAGACCCAAATGTTTATGCAGTCGCTGAAGTAGGAAATATCGTAACAGCAAAAGGTTGGTATGAAGGATTTGCCGCAGATGGTCCAACAGAAGCAGGTGGAAGAGATAATATTCCTTATGTAGTATATTGGTCATTCGTAATATCTGAATAAATATCTAAAATTTGATTTGTAAAATCCGTTATAGAAGGAGAAAAATGCTAAAATCAAATAAAGCATCAGAACAAGTAACAGATTTAGTTGATTAACCTATATTGACTTGTACTAACCTATAAAAACTAGTGTCAAAAATATAGTATATTAAGTAAAGCTAAACGTTGAAAAATCAACCAGTACAGGAGATAGTGGTTACTAGCTTGAAAAAAAACTAGTGTAAACTAGTGTCAAACAAAATAGAAAAAATGGCTAAAAGACAGTAACCGTAAGGGTTACAGAGTTAAGGATATAAGGACTGAAAATCCTTGTGTCCTTGGTTCGATTCCGAGTCTGGGCACCAATAATTTTTGGTACCGGTCAGATAAAAGCGCAAAGCTTTAGAATATAATCTAAATTCTGTAAAAAGAGGTTGAATTTTTTTAATACTGTTTATTATTTAGAAATACATATTACAAAATATCTAAAGTTATGATCTGAAACACAGATATAAATATTAGTATGTATACAATCGGTGAGTATGGCTTAAACAGTTGTAAAGGCTCAAAGGTATGCACAGAAAGGCGTATGTTGAGGTATAAGCTATGATTATACAAAAGGCTCTTACATCGAGAATAAGCGCAATATCGATGCATATGAAAATATGCTTAATGAAATTACTTAGTTGCAAAAGAATCTTAAGTTAATTAAACGGAACAAAATTAATATAAAAAAATGTGCAAATATTCATTTAGGAAAGTTTGGAATAGTTGTATATCTAATTTTAGTATAAAAAACTATAAATATATCGGGAATTAATACTATAATATTCATAGCAAGTATTCTAAAATAATCATCCAAACGTCAGTAAAGGCAATGAAAAATGTAAATAGTGATTAAGACTTAAAAATAATTATGTAGTTGTTTTGACATCGTGTATTGCACTAATTTAATTTTATTGTAAAGTAGGTATACTAAAAGTTATTATCAGTAAATTAAGTACTGTGTAAAGAAATCTTATAGTAAATATACACAAAACGCTTGCAAGGCTTGAAATGTTTGACATAATCAGTCATTTATAGTATAATAAATGTGTTTAGAAAATATATTAAAAGGTGAAAAAATATGGCTCAATTATATTATCGATATAGCACCATGAATGCAGGCAAATCTATTGAACTTATTAAAGTTGCATATAACTATGAAGAAAGAGGCAAGACGGTTATGTGTATAGTTCCTTCAACAGATGATAGATTTGGTAAGGGCATTATTACATCTAGAATAGGTATACAAAGAGAAGCTTTGATTTGTAATGAAGATACAAACATTTTAGAAATGTTTTTAAGAGAAGATAAAAAGAAAAAAATAGATTGCGTATTAATAGATGAATGCCAATTCTTATCTAAACATCACGTACAAGAATTGGTAGAACTAGTAGATAGTTTCGATGTACCGGTACTGGCATATGGTTTAAAAAATGATTTTAAAAACAAATTATTCGAAGGATCATACTATATGCTTATATACGCAGATAAAATTGAAGAAATCAAAACAATTTGTTGGTGCGGTAGAAAAGCTACAATGGTAGCTAGGGTAGTAGACGGACAAATTGTAAAACAAGGAGACCAGATACTGGTTGGTGGTAATGAACTGTATGTTTCACTATGTCGCAAGCACTATAATGATGGAAGACTAAGCGGCGATGAAAAAATGGAGGTTGAATAATGAGAATTGTTATAAGTAATTCAATAAGAATGTTTTTAGCAATGTCACTAATTGTTGCGATGGTATTTACTTATTCATTTAGTTATACATATGCAACGACGGATACTGATTATGGATATGTAAATTCTAATGCTGGATTAAATGTTAGAACAGGTCCAGGTACTAATTATGGCAAAGTTACTATACTTAACAACAACTCTAAGGTGACTATCTATGAGGAGAAATTTGTAAGTGCTTCTAGTAATAGCAAATCTAAAATTTGGTTAGCAATTAACAGCAGTAAAAATCAATATGTAAGAGCGGATTACATAGATGGTGTTAATTACTCTGTTACAAAAGGAACCACAACCGTAGCATTAAATTATCGAATTGGCGCCGGTGTAGGCATGAAACGAGTTGGAACTTTTAAAAAAGGCCAAGAAATTGATATAGTTTGTGAAGCTACGACGTATGACAACCATTCGTGGTATAAGGTAAAAGTAGGATCTAGCTATTATTACGTAAGTGCGAAATATGTTAAGTTTGATAGCGCAAGCACAACTAAGGTAACTGAACCTGTTGCAGAACCTGTTGTAGAACCTGTTGTAGAACCTGTTGTAGAGCCTGTTGCAGAGCCTGTTGCTGAACCTGTTGCAGAGCCTGTTGCTGAACCTGTTGTAGTAACAGTAGATAAAAATGCGTTAATTACTAATGCGACAGTAAATGCTAGCTATGGATTAAACATAAGAAAAGGACCTAGTGTAGGTACTTCAAAAGTAGGAATTTTAAAGAATAATGAAGCGATTAATATATATGAAGAAAAATTTGTAAGTGATACTAGCTATAGCAAGAATAGCATTTGGTTAAAAATAGATAATAGCAGCGATAAATACGTTAGAGCTGATTATGTAGATAATGTAGTATATAATTCAACTTATGGTACCCTTAAAACATATCTTAACTATAGAATGGGTGCAGGGGCAAAAATGACTAAAGTAGGTACTTTAGAAAAGAACAAAGTAGTTGAAATTGTAGCAAAGGCTTACAGCAATTCAAATGAATTATGGTATAAAATTAAATATAATAACTTGTACTATTATGTTAGTGCGGACTTTGTAGATTTAAACGGTGAAGTAACTTCTGAAGAACCTACGGTTGATACAACTACACCAGTTATGCAGGAAGAAGAATTCGAAGCTTTCATGACTAAAGAAGGCTTTCCTGAAAGTTACAAAGTAAAACTGAGAGAATTACATGCTAGTAATCCTAGTTGGATTTTTTATGCACAGCAAATAAGTATACCTTTTGAAAGTGTTATCGATAAGGAAGCTAAATCAGGTACATATAGTCCTAGCTTGATTCATAGTATATATTCTGAATCATATAAATCTGTAGCTGATGGCGATTATGTGTTTGGTAAATACTCTAAGACTGCTGTAAATGGAAGTACTAATGGTGTATTTATATATAATAATGCTGAATTTAATATAATTAACGAAACCTTTACAACGGCTACTACAGCTTGGGCAAAAGTAGAATTTAACGGTGAGACAGGATATATTAATAAATCTGACATATATGGTGAAACTTATACTACTGTAGAAGCTACAGCCAATCACTCTACTAACATCAGAAAAGGTGCTAGTACTGGATCAGAGATAATAGGTAAATTACAATTAGGAGATAAGGTTCAAATAGCTTTAGCAGTTACGGCTAGTACGGTTAGTAACGGAGAAAAATGGTATAAGATTAAATATAATGGTAGTTATGCTTATGTATATGGACCTAACATGGATTTTGATGGAATCACCAATAATGGAACAGGAAAAATAGATAAAGGTGTATACATTTCTCATGATGCAAGTTGTTGGTTTACAGCGGATAGAAGCGCAGTATCATATTATATGGACCCTAGAAATTTCTTAAATACTAATTATATATATATGTTTGAAGATCTTTCTTTCCATCCTGAATATCAAACTGAAGAGTTAGTAAACAAGATAATAGAAGGCACACAACTTTCAACTAATGGTTTTAAAGCTTCCTGGTTTATAGAAGCTGGACAAACCTATAAAGTTAGTCCCGTTCATTTAGCGGCAAGAGCGAAAGTTGAAACAGGTGGAGGAACCGGTGTAGCTATATCAGGTGGAAAATTCACATATAACGGCGTAACATACAGTGGAATATATAATCCATATAATATAGGTGCTTCAAGTAGTTCTAATCCTGTAACTAAAGGGTTATATTGGGCAGCTACAGGGACTTCATACCAAAGACCTTGGAATGATAAAAAGACAAGCGTAATTGGAGGAGCTCAATTTATATCGAGTGGTTACATTAACAATAATCAAAATTCAATATATACTCAAAAGTTTAATGTAGCAAATGGACTTGCTAATGTGGCTACTCATCAGTATATGACTAATATAACTGCTCCACTTCAAGAAGCAGCAGCTGTAAGAAATCAATACAGTGATTTGGGAATTACTAATGAAGCTTTAACCTTTATAATTCCGGTATATCAAAACATGTCAACAAGTGCTACAGAAAAACCTTCAGCACTAGGGAATAACAACTGCTATATGAGTATGATAAGCGTTGATGGATATGAATTCACAGAATCATTTGATAAGGACGACACTACATATACTGTAGCTAAAACTTTAGAATCTTCTGTAGATACGATAAACATTAAAGCTTACTCAAATGCAAAAGATGCGATAGTATCGGGTACGGGGAAAATAAGTGTTAACTCAGGTAAAAACGAATTAACAATAAAAGTTAATTCCTCTAGCGGAAAGACAAAGACCTATAAAATAATAGTTAACAAAAAATAAAAAATAGCGGCTTAACGGCGAGGCCACTGAAAAAGTATCGATTGAAAAAGAATCATTAATGTTGATTAAAATCAGCATTGAAGATTCTTTTTTTGATATAATAAGAGTATCAAATCAGGTGGTGAATGTATGTTAAATCGACAGCAAGAGTTAATACTAA
>JAENWG010000057.1 GCA_016650175.1 Peptostreptococcaceae bacterium
TCATAGATTTGGTAAAATATTAATCGTTGATCAGGCACATGGAGCTCATTTGAACTTTTTTAATGAATTTGGAATTGAAGGCTTCCCACTTACAGCGGAAAGAGGTGGAGCCGATATTGTGGTGAACAGTACGCATAAAACCTTGGCATCCCTGACGCAGAGCGCAGTGATGAATGTTTGCTCGGACAGAGTTGATATTGAGATGCTTGAGGACAAACTTCAAATGATGGAAAGCACCAGCCCTTCCTATATTTTGATGGGGTCGCTTGATATCAACGGATCGATTTTAGAAGAACAC
This sequence comes from Peptostreptococcaceae bacterium, assembly GCA_016650175.1. Taxonomy (GTDB): domain Bacteria; phylum Bacillota; class Clostridia; order Peptostreptococcales; family Anaerovoracaceae; genus JAAYHV01. The sequence goes on from JAENWG010000057.1 coordinate 299, forward strand.
GGTGAAAAATTAATTCGAGAGTGGAATGAACACTTGGAAAATTTCTATGTACAGGCGAAGAAAATAGATGGTCTCAGGGTTATGGAAAACCTGGCGGGTCTTGACAAAACTAAAATAAATATAGATATGAGTGAAAAAGGATATTCGGGAAGACAGCTTGAAAAAGCTCTTATTGAAAAATATGGTATATACGCTGAATTAAATACAGGTAACCTGCTGATGTGCATGACGGGAATCGGGAATGTGAGGGAGGATTATCAGAATCTGCTATTGGCATTAAAAGAGTTAAACGATCAACCAATGGCTGTCTCAGAGATTGAAGAAAAAATAGACATTCCAAAATTGAAACTATTAGAAGCTGTAGGGAAAGTTTGCATGAAAGCCATTATACCTTATCCACCTGGCATACCTCTCATTTGCCCTGGGGAAATTATTACAAAAACACACATTGAAACCATATATGGCATACTCATAAATGGAGAAAAAGTCTTAGGGTTAAAGAATAAATGCGAAATGGCATTTAAAGAACAGAAGTGAAATTGCATTTGAATAACATAATAGATTATACCTCCTGAAAAAAACTCGTGATCAGGAGCTGAAAGTGCCTAACTAACTAACTAACTAATTTCTAGTTAAAATCAACTATATGATGTGACACAGCCACTTTATTTATAATCCTGAAATTCCACATCGTTTTCTTTTAGCTTGCGCATTATTGTTGATTGACTAACGCCTAATAACTCGGCGGCTTTTCTTGTACTTCTAGTCATTGCCATAGCTTTTGTTACAAGTATTTTTTCTACAGTGGATATTGCTTCTTTGAGGGGTATGACTTTATTTACTTGAATGACATTATCAGAAGGAGATTTAACTCTACTAAACTTGTATTTGCTGTAAAGGTGTTCAGGTAAAAGCATATCCTCTATACAAAGAACAAGGAGTCTCTCTACTAAGTTTTTAAGTTCCCGAATATTTCCGGGCCAATAATAATTTACCAAAACATTTAGCAGTTCGTTAGAAAACTGTTTATTAGTACCATATTTTTTATTATAAAAATAACAAAAATGAAGCAAAAGTGGTTTAATGTCTGCGTTTCTATCCCTAAGAGGAGGTATGTTAATAGAGACTACATTTAACCTATAAAATAGATCTTCTCTAAATTCACCTTTATTAATCATTTCCTCTAGATCTTTATTAGTAGAAGAAATAATCCGAACATTTGATTTTATTGGTATAAGTCCTCCTATTCTATAAAATTCATGACTTTGAATTACTCTTAATAATTTGCCTTGTAATTCAATTGGTAAATCGCCAATTTCGTCAAGGAGGAGAGTTCCTTTATCAGCAACTTCAAAAAGCCCTAGCTTTCCTTTCGTTAAAGCACCTGTAAAGGAACCCGCCTCATAGCCAAAAAGTTCGGATTCAAGCAGGGAAGGCGAAATAGCACTACAATTTATTTTTACAAATTTTTCATTATTTCTTGCACTAGAAGCATGAATAATTGATGCGATTACTTCTTTGCCAACCCCTGTCTCGCCAAGTAGCAAAATTGTAACATCATATCTTGCAGCTTTTATTGCTTCTTGAAGTAAGGCTTTCATTATTTGGCTTTCTGCTATGATATCAATAGAATGAACGTTCATTCTTTTGTTAATGTTAAATTTTAAAGTTGATGCGTCATAAAACTGATTGGGAAAATCTGCTTTTATTATCTTTGTTATGACATTGACGCAAGTGATAATAAGAATAGGAGTTCCACTACTATCGTATATTGGAGAACCTGAAATAATAGCATGTTTCCCTGTCCCTAGTTTTTGTAGAGTGGTGAAATTTTCACCAGTTTTGAGGATAGTGGGAGTAATTAATGGATTAAAAACACCTGAAGCGCCTAGATCTGAAATATTTTTACCGATAATATTTTTTAATGCTAGACCAGTAGCGTTCCCATATGCGTCATTTGCAAATATGACGATACCATTTGAATTTGTAATAAATATACCCCCACTAGAGTAATCAAAGATATTATTTAACTGGTTCTGCATCGTGTTAAATGTACTAGAATTTTGAAAATAATTTGGTTTATGCTGATTTAATTTATGAAAAATTAATGAAAAAAGAGTTTGATCCTGTAATACAATGATATATTCCGTACTATCGCCATCAGAAGAATAAAAGTCTTTAGCTTGCGATTGTAAGTCTGTGGGAACCATTCTAAGGTTGAAACTTTTGTTCTCCAACATAATTGTGGTATTTGTTATTGCAGAATTAATTTTAATGGATTGCAGTTGAGCATAAAAGATGCCTAAATCAATTGTTTTTAGGAAATCATAGCCAGATTCATCACAGGCCAATATTCTTCCACTTTTATCCATCAAAAAAACATACTGAAGTATAAATTCACTTGTAATCTCAATGGAAGATTCATCAATTGCGTAATCATTATAGAAATTAGAATTTGTGATCATATATTTTACCTCACTAGCGCATAATTTGGTTGTAAAATCTTGGAAATCAATATCAATAGCACCTAAAAATCATATAGATCTAAATAAAATATTATAGCGTATACAATAAAACAAGCTACATTTATGATATAATATTTTTAAAACATGCTCTCTAGTTAAAAATATATTATACCTTATTTATGAATGAGTGTAAACTAGATTGGTAATACAATTTAGCACTAGTGAACCATATTTGATTATTTTGTCTAAATCAGGTTCAAGAGATTCCATGAAAAGTTTAGTTTTCTGATCTGGTAGCATTGCAAACACTGAAAACTCATAATTAATACATTTGGCACATATTTTGCACTTACATTAATAAAGAAAGGAGATTTGGTACATAGCCACAATTTAAAAACTTGTGCAGAAGATATTAGTGTAGAACAAAATATTTAGGAGGGACGAAATATGAACTTATTCGATCTTACTGGCAAAAAATCCGTTGTGACAGGTGGAAGCAGAGGATTAGGAAGAGGGATAGCAGAAGGACTTCATGAAGCTGGCGCCGAGGTTGTTATTATTGGTAGTTCAGATGAGGTATTCACGACAGCAGAAGAAATGAATAAAACCGGTTCAAAAGTGTATGCAGTAAAAGGTGACTTAGGTGATAGAGGACAGATTACCGATATTTTTAACCAGGCTATAGGGATACTGGGAACCGTTGATATTCTTGTTAACAATGCTGGCATTCAGAGTTTACATAAATCAGAAGAATTTCCCTTGGATGTTTGGGATAAGGTACTTCAGATTAATTTGACTACTACCTTTCAATTATGTCAACTTGCAGGAAAAATTATGCTTGAGAGAGGTTCGGGAAAAATTATTAATGTCGCATCGATGAATTGTTTTGTTACAGCACAGAAAATAATTGCTTATGTAGCAAGTAAATCAGCAGTCGGACAGATAACAAAAGCTCTGGCCAATGAGTGGGGTGGTAGGGGAGTTAACATCAACGCCATAGCTCCAGGATACTTCGATACAACGTTAACATCTTTCATACACCAGGATTCAGAGAGAGAGAAGTTGATAGAAAGTCGCATACCCATGGAAAGATGGGGAACCCCCAACGATTTAAAGGGAGCAGCCATATTCCTGGCTTCAGATGCATCAGCATATGTGAATGGAATTGTATTGCCAGTAGATGGTGGATATTTGAGTAGGTAACAAATCAAGAATTATAAAAAATTATTTAAATAACTAAAGGAGGAAATTTTACTATGAAAAAAATAATAAGCCTTTTTATCACTTTGGTGTTAATTATTAGTGCTTTTGCAGGGTGTGCAAAATCAAGCGATACCGATATCGCAACAACCACCGAGCCGATTAAAATAAGACTTGCAAGTCAGCAAGCGGAGGATCATCCGCAGACGAAGGCACTGTATAAGTTTAAGGAACTTGTTGAAGGAGAAAGCAACGGAGGCATGATTGTGGAAGTGTATCCCAATTGCCAATTAGGGGCCCCTGAGGCGTATAACGATAGTTTGATACAGGGTGCTATTGAAATGGCACTTCCGGGAACAGTAATGGCGCAGTCTTATCCGCTTGCTGCTACTCCTGAGATGCCTTGGCTGTTCAGAGATTGGGATCATGCAAGGAAGGCTTTGAATGGTCCGGAAGGCGAAGCAATACATAGCGGTATTATTGAGGCAGTAGGAGTAAGGTGTCTAGGTATGATGCCACTTGCATTTAGAGTGATTACATCAAATAAGGAAATCAAAGAATATGATGATTTAAATGGCTTGCGTTTAAGGGTTCCCAATATTCCATTATATATAGATTTTGCAAAGGGATTATCAGGGGTAAACGTTATATCAATGCCACTTACTGAATTATTTACTGCTCTTGAGCAGGATGTAGTTGACGCACAGGAAAATCCTTATGCAACTATAACAACTTCAAAGTACTATGAGGTACAGGAATATATTTTGGAATCAAAGCACATATTTACTGCTCATGGCATGTATATAAATGAAGAATTCTACCAGAGCCTTTCAGATGAGAACCAACAGATAATAAATGATGCTTCAAAAGAATCCATCGATTACTGTTATGATATATCAATACAGGCAGAAATTGATGCTAAAAAGTTCTTGGAGGAGAATGGAATAAAGATTACAGTTCCAGATGAAGCGTTCAAGGAAAAGCTTCGTGAGTCTTATGATCCTACGAACTTCTACAAAATGTATCCTGGAAGCAAAGAAGTTGCAGAGAAAATAAAAATGGTGCAATAAGTACACTTTTTTATTTACGGGTAGGTTTGTGAGTAATCATATAAAATATGATAAGGCTAGTTGAGGCTATCTTGCGCAACTAGCCTTATCATCATGAAATTTTAAGATTTGAAAGGAGGACACGTGTGTGAAAGATAAAAAATATGCTAAAACAATAGAAATACAGAGGTATTTTAACGTATGTGTAGTCATTACTATATCAGTGATGGCGACTTTGGTTTTTAGCAACGCAATACTTCGTTACATATTCAACACTAGTATACCTGAAACAGAGGAAATAGCACGTTTTTGTTTTATTTGGACAGTTTTTCTAGGCATTATAGCCGCTTACAAGGACGGTGAGCATGTTTCGGTCGATATTCTTGTTGATAATTTAACAGGTATTCCTAAAAAGGCTATCAAGCTGATAGCGCGTGCTATCACCTTTTTAGCACTCGGTATTATTCTTTATGGCGGCATAATATATACAATATATGCATCAACATATAATACAGCAGCAACAGGAACCAACTTTGCATTAATAAGCATAGCCATCGTTATAATGGCAGCAGCGATGATTGGATTGGATTTACAAAAAATATACAATTCAGTGAGCTTGAAATTTAATAAAATGGAAAAGGAGGACTAGCCAATGGAACTACTTATATTTACTACATCCTTATTTGCCTTCTTGGCGCTGGGTATTCCTATAGCAATTGTTTTAAGTCTGTGTGCCATGTCGCTGATGCTTTTTATGGGACAGTGGGACCCTGCTACATTAGCGCAAAACATGGTTATGGGTACTAACAATTACCCATTGATGGCGATACCTTTCTTTATGCTGTCCGGAGAGATTATGTCTGAGGGGGGCCTTTCTATTAGGATTGTGAAATTTTCAAAGCTACTGGTTGGCAGAGTGAAAGGCGGGCTCGGATATACTGCCATCGTGGCAAGTATACTATTTTCTGGATTGTCTGGCAGCGCTGTAGCAGATGCAGCAATATTGGGAGCTATTATGATACCGTTGATGACGAAAAACGGCTACAAGCCGCATCGATCAGCAGGATTAATCTGTTCATCATCCATTATCGCTCCTATAATTCCACCCAGTATCCCATTGATCATATTGGGTACGACAGCAAATCTTTCCATAACTAGACTGTTTATGGCTGGAATAATTCCTGGGATAGTACTCGGCATTGGCCTGCTGATTGTTTGGTGGTTTGTTGTGAAAAAGGATGGGTATTGTGATGTAGAGACGTTCACAAAGGAAGAAGCCATAAAGGTTATAAAGGAATCATTACCAGCATTGTTTATGCCTGTAATGATTATTGGAGGCATACGTTTTGGGGTGTTTACCCCTACTGAAGCAGGAGCATTTGCAGCAGTATATGCTTTAGTGATTTGTATGTTTTACTATAAAGAACTTGATAAAAGCAAACTGGAAAAGATATTTGTAAAAACGGCAAAAAGTACAGCAATTGTCATGTTTATTGTGGCATCTGCTTCTGCAGTAGGCTGGTTGATCACAATAGCCCAGATTCCCGTGCAGGTTGCGGAACTTTTAGGAGGTTTCATAGAGCATCCTCTTTTACTGTTGTTGATCATAAATTGCTTCCTTTTCGTTATGGGGATGATTATGGATATTACTCCAAATATATTGATATTTACCCCAGTTTTATTCCCGGTAATATTGGCGGCAGGCATAGACCCATATTTCTTTGGGTTGATTATGGTGCTGAACCTCTGTCTCGGTTTAATTACACCACCCGTAGGTGTTGTTCTCTATATAGGATGCAGTACCGCGAAAATTCCATTTTCTCAAATGGTGATAGGAATAATGCCGTTTTTGGCGGCCCAACTGCTAGTGCTATTGATTTGCATTTTTTTCCCAGCACTCGTTACAGTACCTATGAACTTTTTTATGGGGTAAAATAACTAAGTAAGAAAATTCGGTTTGAGTGAGACGAAAATGAATAGTGCTAAAAAATATTAAAGCTATTTTAGAAAAAAGTATAACTCTTAATTCACAAGGTATATGACGTTTTAAAACGTCTAATTATAACTACATTATGCGAGGAGCGGTTTATATGAAATTAATGCATACAAAGTTACCAGAGTTCATTAGAAAAATGAAAGTGGCGGCGGCTACAAAGGGTTCTACTTATAAAGAATGTGAGGTAGTTGGTCTGGAAAATTTAAAAACGGCTAAAATGCAATCTTTGAGAA
>JAENWG010000067.1 GCA_016650175.1 Peptostreptococcaceae bacterium
CGTATTTAGTATGAAATTGAACCGCCGTGTACGGAACCGTACGCACGGTGGTGTGAGAGGTCGGGGAAATTAATTAATTTTCCCTCCTACTCGATTGTAATGAAATGTAAATATAGACAAGTAAATATATGGTATAATGGCTTTAATTGGTATTAAATATAGTAGTTATAGGAGAGCAAATATGAAATTAATTCATTTATCTGATCTACATATTGGAAAACGTGTAAATGAGTTTTCTATGCTTTTGGATCAGGAATACATTCTTACTAAAATAATCAACATAATTGACGAGGTAGAACCGGACGGTGTAATAATAGCTGGTGATGTCTATGATAAGTCTGTGCCTTCGGCTGAGGCTGTTCAGCTGTTTGATGAATTCATATATAAATTAGCAAAACGCGATTTAAAAGTCTTTGTAATAAGTGGTAATCATGATTCTCCTGAACGTATTGCTTTTGGTTCAAGAGTTTTTGATGAAAGTGGTATACACATGTCCCCTGTATATAACGGGAAAGTATCACCTATAACCCTTAATGATAAATATGGAAATGTAGATATATACATGGTACCTTTTATAAAGCCTGCCCATGTACGTAGATTCTATCCTGAAGAAAAAATAGAATCATATACAGAAGCTATGAAGGTAGCACTAAAAGAAAGCTTTGAATTAAATAGTGATAATAGAAATATATTAATAACTCATCAATTTGTAACGGGAGCTCAGAGATCCGAATCAGAAGATATATCAGTTGGCGGAATGGATAACATTGAGGTTTCTGTTTTTGAGGATTTTGACTATGTAGCCTTAGGACATATACATAAACCTCAAAAAATTGGTAAAGATACAGTTCGCTATTCGGGTACTCCTTTGAAATATTCTTTTTCTGAAGCAAATCACGAGAAGTCAGTCACTGTAATTGAGCTCTTTGAAAAAGGTAATATTAAAATGGATACTATTTCATTAATTTCTAAACGTGATTTAAGAGAGATTAAAGGAACATATTTAGAAATTACTGCTAAAAGTAATTATGAAAATACTAATACTGACGACTATATGCATATTACGTTAACTGATGAAGAAGATATTATGGATGCAATTGGAAAGCTTAGAGTTATATATCCAAACCTTATGAAACTTGACTATGATAATATTCGTACAAGGAGTAATGAAACATTGATAGAATCTGAAGATATAGACAGAAAATCTCCAATTGAGCTTTTTTCGGAGTTTTATGAAAAACAGAACAATCAAGAAATGCATAAAGAACAACGAAGCCTCATAGAAGGCTTAATTGAGCGTATTTGGGAGGGTGAAGCATGAGACCGATAAAACTTACCATATCAGCATTTGGACCTTATGCGGGCACCATTTCAATCGATATGGACAAACTGGGAAGTAAAGGACTTTACCTTATTACAGGAGATACTGGTGCAGGTAAAACAACTATATTTGATGCTATTACCTTTGCTCTTTATGGAGAAGCTAGTGGTAAAAATAGAGAACCCGGAATGCTTCGCTCTAAATATGCCGCATCCGATGTTCCGACTGAAGTTGAATTGACTTTTATTTATGCGGGCAAGACCTATATAGTAAAACGTAATCCTGAGTATGACAGACCTAAAAAAAGTGGAGCTGGTCTTACTAAGCAAAAGGCTGAAGCTGAACTTATTTATCCTGATGGGAAAAGAGTTACTAAGCAAGGAGAAGTAAATGATGCAATTACTGAAATAATTGGAATTGATTGTAACCAGTTTACTCAGATAGCCATGATAGCACAGGGTGATTTTCTGAAACTCCTTTTAGCTGAAACAAAAGATAGACAGCTTATATTTCGCGAGATATTTAATACTAAGTATTATCAGACGCTTCAGGACCGATTAAAGTCTGAACTAAGTAACGTTAAAAATAAATATGAAGCCGCAATAACTAGCCTAAAGCAATATATAGATGGTGTGCTATGCGCCGAAGACGATGTCCTTGCTATCGAATTACGAGAAGTAAAAGAAAAATATGTAGAAATTGAAGAAGTAATTGAACTAATAGATAGAATCGTTAAAAATGACGATAAAACTAATTCAAAGTTTATTGATGAATTAAAATTAATTGAAAAGGAACTTGAATTAGTAAATGCAAATATTGGAAAAGCTGAAGAATATCAATTAGCCGAAAAAAGTTTGAGTGAAGCTGAAGCAAAAAGTAAAAACAAGATAGAAGAAATCGAAGTTATTAAGAATCTTTATGAAGAGGCAAAAGCTAAGGAGCCTGAAAGAGAAGCGCTTGGTAATGATATTACGTTAATTGGTAATGAGCTTGAAAGTTATGATGAACTAGATTCGAAGAAAGCAGAACTTTCAAAGAGAGTAAATCAAATTAGAGAAGACGAAGAGGGTTTTGTATGTCATAAAGCTGAATTTGATAAAATAAAAGAAAGCATTGGAAAATTTAAAAGAGAATTAAAAAATTTAGAAAATGTTGGGGAACAAAAAGAGAAATTAAATAATGAAAAAGAAAAAGAAGAAACAAGGCAAAGTAACCTAAAATCACTTAAAATAGCAATGAATGACTATTGCTTAAAGTTAGAAGAACTAAACAGTATTCAAGATGAATATGTATCTTCACAATATATATCTGATAAGCAAAAAGAAGTATTTGATAATATGAATAAAGCATTTCTTGATGAACAAGCTGGTATATTAGCGGAGACATTAGTCGATGATAAACCTTGCCCAGTATGTGGATCAAAATCTCACCCTCTAGTTGCAGTTAAGTCTGAAGAGGCACCTACGGAAGCAGAATTAAAACGAGCAAAAAATGAATATGATATTGGGCATAAGGAAGTCAATGATTTAAGCGTTAAGGCCGGCAAGTTTAAAGGAGAAATTACTGCAACTAAAACCGTTATAGAAAAGCAAATTGATGAGATGATCGGAAAATCTAGCATTGAAGAAGCTAGGGATAGTATACCTGAGTACTTGAAAAATATTGGTAGTAGATTAAGAGAAATAAAAGATAGATTGGAAGATGAAGAAAAGAGAGTTAACAGGAAAACGGAATTAGATAAAATTATACCAATTAAAGAAGTGGAATTAGAAGATATAGATAAGCAGGTGGTTGAAGCTAAGGATAGAATAACTGCTAATGGTGTGAGGAAAGAGGAACTTAGTAAGCAAATTGAAAAATTAACAGAAAAGTTAAAATATGAAAGCAAAAAAGAAGCAGAAAAAATAATTGATGAAATTACTGAAAAACGGAGACTAATGAAAAAGGCCTATGATGATGCTTTACTCAAACACAACGATTGTGAAAAAGAACTTATACAATTAAAAGGCACCATTGAGCAACTTAAAAAGCAATTGACGAAATCTGATAGCATTGATATGGATATTGAAGTTGATAAAAAGAAAAAATTAAACGAAAAGAAAACGGATTTAGGAGAAAATCAGAAAGTAATAAACACTAGAATATCTACAAATGAGACGGCATTAGAAAAGATAAAAGAAAAAGCTAAAGAGATTAATCTGGTAGAAAAAAGATTAAAATGGGTAAGATCATTATCAAATACTGCTAACGGTAATATTAGCGGTAAAGAAAAGATTATGCTAGAAACATATATCCAAATGAATTACTTCGATAGAATAATTGCGAGAGCAAATACGAGACTTATGGTAATGTCAGGTGGACAATATGAACTAAAGCGTCGTAAGGTTGCGGAAAACAATCGTAGCCAAAGTGGTCTTGAACTTGATGTAATAGATCATTACAATGGTTCAATGCGTAGTGTTAAAACACTTTCGGGTGGGGAATCATTTAAAGCATCTCTTTCTCTTGCGCTTGGGCTATCAGATGAAATTCAGTCATCAGCAGGTGGGATTAGGCTAGATACTATGTTTGTTGATGAAGGCTTTGGCTCTTTAGACGAGGAATCATTACTACAGGCATTGAAAGCTTTAGCGGGACTTACCGAAGGAAATCGATTGGTAGGAATTATTTCTCATGTAGGTGAACTTAAAGATAAGATTGAGAAGCAGATAATAGTGACTAAAGAGAAGTCGGACGGAAGTAAGGTTGAAATAGTATATTAATACAGTGTTACAAAACCAGGCAATGATTATCTTCACCTATTGCACATAGAAATGCTATAATAACGTAATATATAGTGTGTTAAAATATTAAAGACAAATTGTTTTGTGACTCAAAACTATTATTTTAGGCAAGAGTACAAACTGTATAAAATTATTACAATAATGAAAGAGGTTTAACATGGAAAAAGGAACACTAAGGACATCGAAATTAACTATTGTATTGTATGTAATTGCAGCGGCTATCGTAGTATATGGAATATACTCTACGGCAAGTGTAGTATCATATATAAATACTGAAACTGCATCATATGATATTACCATGGCAGATGCATTCAATTATATTGTTAGCACTGTGCTAAATTATTTCGTATATGCACTTCTGATTTTTGTAGCAGCAGTTATCAATAATGGTGTAAGAGCACTTAACCCTGCTAATTACTTATCAGAGGCTGAAGTAGAAGCGAAGGAAGCTGAAAAAGCTGCTAAGAATGCTGTAAGAAGCGAAGAAATCAATAAAGAAGAAATAGCAAAAGAAAAGGCAGACGACGAAGCAACTGACAAATAATATAAATACAGTTTAGTAAATAAAAATATTCCATAGTGGATGATTTCCGTGTAGATTTATAGTAGCATGAAATCATTTGCTATGGTTTTTTGTTATGGGGTTATGTGCCCCGTTGAGTACGCAAGGCGTACGAAACAATAAACTACCCGCTATGCGGGTACGCGTCGTTTGTTACACAAAAAAATCACCTAGTGCTATAATAGTTATGTTCAAGCCACTATCAAGCAGAGGAAGGTGATTTTTATGGCCCAAAAGGCAAATAGTTTAGCACACACAAAATGGCTTTGTAAATACCATATCGTGTTTACACCTAAGTATAGACGAAAAATAATATATAATCAATACC